>CANIYB010000060.1 GCA_947471105.1 Cytophagaceae bacterium | reverse complement strand
TGGAAAGTGAGTCTGTCGTTCGATTTGGCATGTGGAGTGGTCAGGTGCCCATGCCTACCGCGATGAAAGAGAAGCTTAAGGCCTATGTAGAGAAAGTGCATGCTTCGGGAAGGAAAATACGGCTTTGGGGAACTCCAAATACCTTAATGGCTTATCAAGCTTTGTGGGATTTGGGAGTGGATTACATTGGAACAGATAATTTGTCTGAATTAGCGGACTTTTTGAAATTAGCGGCAAAGTAAATAGCTTTGCTTTTTGCCTTTTATATATAAAACCTATTTTAATGACTACTCGACGATCATTTATTCAACAATCTTCTTTGTTGGCCTTCTCCACTTTAATCCCTTTTTCTGCCAATAAATCCTATCAAATGGGTTATTCAGCCATTACTTGGTCTGGAAACGACGAACAAGCCATCACGGATATTGCCTCTTTAGGGTTTAAGGGAATTCAATTACGGGCCAACTCATTTCCAGTTTACAAAGATGATCCTTCTGTTTTGAAGGCAAAATTGGATGCTGCCAAATTGAAGTTGGTGATGTTTTCAAGTGGAAATGTTGAAATCGATCCGGCCAAGGAAATGGCGACGATAGAGCAACATGTAAATCATGCAAAATTTGTTAAGGCTTTAGGTGGGACATCGATCCAATTGACCAATAGCCTTCGGAAAAAAGGAGTTTTACCTACGGAGGCTGAATTAGTTCGTTTGGCTCAAGTCATGAATGAAATAGGAAAGCGCACAAAAGAAATAGGTATTCAGACAACCTATCATAATCACATGAATCAGTTTGGGGAGACGCCTGAGGAGGTAGAAACGTTAGTTAAAAATATGAATCCGGCTTATGCCAAATTGCTTTTAGATGTGGCTCATTATTTCCAAGGTGGAGGCAATCCTGCGGAGGCCGTTTTGAAATATAAAGATGTGATTCATGCTTTCCACATAAAAGATGTGGAGGCTCCCGTGAAAGGACAAGAGTCAAATCCTAAATCCTACAAGTTTGTAGAGTTAGGCCAAGGAAAGGTAGATTTAGCTGCCGTTTTCAAGAACATCGATCAGATTAAATTCAAGGGTTGGGCGATTGTGGAATTGGATGCAGTTCCTGATAAAGCTAGAACCCCTTTGCAATGTGGTGAAATCAGTAGAAATTTTTTGAGTGATAAAATAGGCTATCAATTTTAGTCAATTATTAAATTAGAATAGATGGCTTCTAAGCGCAATCCCGCGATAGGTTTTATTTTTATTACATTAGTGATCGATGTGTTGGGCATCGGTTTAATTATACCCATTTTACCTACCTTAATTCGTGGGTTTACTGGGGGTGATTTAAGTACGGCATCTCAATATTCTGGTTGGTTAATGGCTTCCTATGCCATTATGCAGTTTTTTTTCTCCCCTGTTTTGGGTGGCTTGTCGGATCAGTTTGGACGTCGCCCCATCATTTTAGCGTCGCTTTTTGGCTTTTCGATTGATTATTTAGTTTTGGCCAATGCGCCCAATATTACTTGGTTGTTTATAGGCCGATTACTAGCTGGTATTACTGGGGCCAGTTTTACAACGGCTCAGGCGTATATAGCTGATATTTCAAAAGCGGAGGATCGTGCTAAGAATTTTGGAATGGTGGGTGCTGCTTTTGGAATAGGATTTATTATTGGTCCTGCCGTTGGGGGATTTTTGGGAAGCTATGGGGTGCGAGTTCCTTTTTACGCTTCTGCCGTTTTAACTTTATTGAATGGCTTATATGGGTATTTTGTATTGCCAGAATCTTTGTCTAAAGCTAATCGGAGGCCTTTTGATTGGCGACGTGCTAATCCCTTGGGTTCCTTAAAAAACATATCAAAATATCCTTTAATCGCAGGTTTAGTCGGTGGATTCTTTTGTCTGCAGTTGGCAGGCCAAGCGCATCCAAGCACCTGGTCGTATTTTACAATGAAAGTTTTTGGTTGGACTCCCAAGGAAGTGGGTTATTCTTTAGCGTTTGTCGGTTTAATTGTGGCCATTGTTCAAGGGGGTCTAAATCGCTTAATTATCCCCAAAATAGGTGAAATAAAAGCCATTTCATATGGCTTGATTTTATATGCCATCGGATTTTTTCTTTTTTCCTATGCCTCTGAAACGTGGATGATGTACGTGTTTATGGTGCCATTTGGGTTGGGTGGAATCGCAGGTCCAGCTTTACAAAGTTTAATCACTCAGCAAGTTGGCCCTGATGAGCAGGGTGAGTTGCAAGGAGGGTTAACAAGTCTTCAATCTGTAACAACTATTTTGGGGCCATTGTTGGCCTCCAATTTGTTTGCACATTTTACGTCAACGAGTGCCAGTATTTATTTTCCGGGAGCTGCGTTTTTTATGGCAGGGGTTCTTGTGGTGGTGGGTTGGTTTGTGGTGATGCGATCTGTTCCTAGCTCTAAAGCGGTATAATTGTTTAATCGGTCATCTTTGAAGATGAACGGAAATAAAATTAAAATAAAAAAAATTACCTTTAGAAATTCAAACCCTTTAAAATTTAAATCATGAAATTAATCAAAGGAAGTATCGCTTTAGTGATTTTATTTTTGACTAGTACAGGTATTATTGCCCAAACGACTGATGAAATTATCGCAAAGCATCAAGCCGCGATGGGCAGTCCTGAAAAATGGGCTTCTGTTAAATCTATGGTGATGAAAAGTAAGTTTAATGTGCAGGGAATGGACATTGAAAGTAAGTCATCCGTTGTCGTAGGTAAATCATTTAGACAAGAAGTAGAAGTAATGGGCAATAAAATTATTACCGTTATTGATGGTGAAGGGGGTTGGATGAATCGTCCTGCTATGATGGGAGGGACTGGTGAGCCGGAAGATTTACCTCGTGAGCAGGTTAAAGCTGGTGTATCTCAAAAGAACATAGGTTCATCTTTATTGATTGCCAAAAATGAGGGAGCCAAAATAGAATTGGTCAGCAAAGAAAAATTAGATGGAGCTGAAGTTTATTTATTAAAAATTACGAAAAAATCTGGGGATGAATCACAAGTATTTGTATCAGCATCCACAGGCTTTATTGTAAAGGCAATTAATAAAATGAATGTTCAAGGCCAGCAAGTTGAGGCAGAAGTAATGTACTCAAACTACAAATCTATTGACGGATTGTTTTTCCCATTTACGGTTGAAACACCCAGCCCAATGGGGGGAGGAAATATGGTCGTAGAAACTTCATCGATCGATTTGAATCCAGTATTAGACGCTTCTTTGTTTGCTAAACCAGCTAAGAAATAAAGCTCAATTCTGTTCTATAATAACTTTAAAATACTCAAAAAACAAAGCGTTTTTTGAGTATTTTTTTTAGGGCAAAAATTGGTTTAAATGATTCCTGGCGGACCTAATGGCCTTTACGATATCTTCATCGGAACCTTCATAGGCCTTATCTTCCACTTCTATGACGATGGGTCCTCGATACCTCACATCATTTAGGGCGCTGATGAATGAACCCCAATTTATATCTCCCAATCCGGGGATTTTCGGGGAATGATATTCTAATGGATTGGCTAAAATCCCTACTTGATTCAGTTTGTCGCGATATACTTTAACGTCCTTTAAGTGAATGTGATGCAATTTATCCTTGTAGGCATAAATGGGATATAGGTAATCCATCATTTGCCATACCATGTGGGATGGGTCATAATTTAACCCAAAATTGTTTGAAGGGATGATGCTGAACAATTGGTCCCATATTTTAGGCGTGGTAGCCAAGTTTTTTCCGCCCGGCCATTCGTCATCAGAAAAAAACATAGGGCAATTTTCAATCCCAATTTTTATATGTAGGCTGTCAGCTAGGTCAATAATTTCTGGCCAAACCTCTTTGAATTTTGAAATATTGTAATCGATGTTTTTGGTGAAATCTCGCCCAATAAAAGTATTGACATTTCCAATGCCTAGAACGGATGCCGCTTTTATGACTTTTTTTATGTGGTTTCTGTAGAATGAAGCCTGCTTTTCATCTGGGTCCATCGGGTTTGGATAGTATCCTAAAGCTGAAATTTTAACAGGTTGATTGGCTAATTTGTCTTTAAGGGCCAATAATTCGTCATGACTTAGCGCATCCACTGATATATGTGAAACGCCAGCATACCTTCTGGTATCTGCATTTTCACTTGGCCAGCACATCACTTCTACACAGGCAAAATGTTCTTTTTGGGCAAATGCTAATACCTCATCTAAACTTTTATTGGGTAAAATAGCTGAAACAAAGCCAAGGTCTAACATCTTATTTTTTCAGGTTTAATACATAATAAATGACAAATGAACTGGAGGCAATCCAAAGGCCAACCGCCTCGCGAGCCAATTCTTGGTTCATTGTTTTCATGCTTAGGCCATCTGTTAAAAAACCTTCCCATGCAGTCATTTCGGACCATATTTGTAAACCAGCAGTGGCGGATAAGATAAATAATACGATCAGCAATTCTGAATTCGTTTTGTGGCGAAATGCCTGAATAGACACATAGGTGGCAACGCCATAAATGGGTACCCACAAGATGGGATCAGGGTCATTTAGTTGCCAATAGGTGAAAAGGACAAAAACGATTGCAAAGATTGCGCCAAGATAAGTTTGTAGTTTTTCCATTATAATTTTTATTTACAGAGGTTTTTTAATGCATCTTTTGCACCAGGATAATTTAATTTATTTGCTTGATTAAATGCCAAGCAAGATTTTTCGAAATTATTTTTTTTGTAATAGCTAAGCCCCAAAGCGTAATAGGACTTTCCATATTCCGAATTTAATGAAATTGTTTGTTCAAAATCTAATATGGCTGAATCTAATTTACCTTCTTGAAAATAGAGGTTTCCTCGATTGTAGAAAGCATTTATTTCTTTTGGGTTTAATTTTATGCAGGTTTTAAAGTCTTGTTTGGAAAGGTCGATTTGATGTAAAGCTGCTCGGATGATTCCTCTTTGTAAATATCCCGCACTTGAATCTGGGGCAATTTTGACAGCTTTTTCGATCGGATTTACCGCATCGTTCCACGCATTTTTTTCCATCAATGCGGCGGCTAAATTTAATTGGCCCAAGTAATTAGATGGTTTTAAGTCGACCGATTTCTGATAATCAAGAATGGCTTCTTCAATCTTTTTCTCTTGAAAATTGATTACTCCGCGTAAATTATATGCTTCTGAATAACCTGGATTTTTTTCAAGTGCTTTTTCAATGGCTTCTCTGGCCGTAATTAAATCACCTTTTTTCATTCTGGCTTTTGCTTCCTCGTACCATGATTCTGAAGAACTGGAACATCCTAGATACAGGATATTTGAAATGATGATTAAAATTACATAATTGGCTAAGCGCATAAGAAATCCTTTTTATAAAGGTATTAATGAGAATGCAAATTATCCATTATTATTTTGAAAAAAGCAGGTTTTATGCCATATTTGCAATGGCAAATTACCAGCTCCCGCTGAATCCCCCAGATTTTGATCAAAGCAAGGGTAGGTTGGTTGAGCGGTGAATTTGCCATTTTTTTTGTCTATTTTAACTCAAACTATATGAAGTTCTTTATTGATACAGCTAATTTAAATGATATTAGAGAGGCTCAGGACCTTGGTGTATTGGATGGTGTAACAACGAATCCATCCTTGATGGCCAAAGAAGGGATCAGCGGGAAAGACAATGTTTTACGTCACTATAAAGCTATTTGTGATATTGTAGGTGGCGATGTATCGGCGGAAGTTATAGCCACTGACTTTGAGGGTATGGTGCGTGAGGGGGAGGAGTTAGCTGATTTAGATGATAAAATTGTTGTCAAGATTCCGATGATTAAAGAAGGAATTAAGGCATTAAAATACTTTTCAGAGCGAGGAATTAAAACCAATTGTACCTTAGTTTTCTCTGCGGGCCAAGCGCTATTAGCGGCAAAGGCGGGCGCTACTTACGTGTCTCCATTTGTTGGTCGTTTAGATGATATTTCATTTGATGGGATTGAATTGATTGAGCAAATTCGATTGATTTATGATAATTATGATTTTGATACTCAGATTTTAGCGGCCTCTGTGCGCCATTCGATGCACATTATTAAATGTGCGGAAGCGGGTTCAGATGTGATGACAGGTCCTCTTTCAGCTATCTTAGCTTTATTGAAACATCCATTGACCGATAGCGGTTTAGCTACTTTTTTAGCTGATCATGCAAAATCGGCTAACAAATAAATTTCAATTATGTCCATTTTATCCTTTAAAAATGTTCATGTTTCACAAGATGGAGTTCCCACTTTGCAGGACGTATCCTTGGAATTAAACCATGGAGATTTTGTTTATTTGATAGGGAAGTCGGGCAGCGGGAAAAGCACTTTTTTTAAATCAATATTTGCTGAATTACCGATAGATTCTGGGCAGGCCTCAGTGGCTGGTTATTCATTAAACGACATTAAATCAAGTGAAATTCCATTTCTGCGTAGAAAATTAGGATTTGTATTTCAAGATTTCCAATTGCTGACCGATCGCAATGTGGAAATGAATTTGTCCTTTGTTTTAGAAGCTACAGGGCATCACGATAAAGCAGAAAATGCGGATCGCATTGAGACCGTTTTGGGCCAAGTAGGAATGTCGAGTGCCTTGCACAAACGAGTTCATAAGTTATCCGGTGGCGAGCAACAGCGTATTTGTATTGCTAGAGCTATTTTAAATAACCCGGTTTTATTGTTGGCAGATGAGCCTACAGGTCATTTAGATCCTGAAGTTTCGATTGAAATCATGTCCTTGTTTCAGCAATTAAACAAACAAGGAACTACCATTTTAATGGCAAGCCATGATTATAATACCATGCGCAAAGTTCCTGGACAGTTTCTTCAGTGTGAGGGAGGTAAAATTTCCCCTATCGATTCAATCTAATTTATTTCCCAGTTAAATACACAATAGGAATAATACATTCTTCTAGTGAAATTCCCCCGTGTTGGAACGTGTTTTTGTAATGGTTTACAAAATGATTGTAGTTGTTTGGATAGGCAAACATATAATCTTCCTTGGCAAACACATAGCTAGTGGAGACGTTCGGCTTTGGCAGAAATAATTGTTCTGGCTTCCTTGAGACCATCATTTTGTTGTTGTTATCCCAGTTTAAATTTTTCCCTTGCTTGTACCTTAAATTGGTATTGGTATTGCGATCTCCTACTATTTTAATTGGATTTTGAACACGGATCATTCCATGATCTGTGGTAATAATGACACGTCCTTTTTTGGCAGAAATCTTTTTTAATAGATCAAATAAGGGCGAATGCTGGAACCAACTAGCCGTTAGAGAGCGGTAGGCAGATTCATCGGGCGCTAATTCTTTAATCATTGCCATATCGGTCCGCGCATGGGAAAGCATATCAACGAAATTATACACAATTACATTCAAATCGTTCGTAAGTAGCTTGTTGAAGTTGTCGACCAACTGTTTTCCCTGATATTGATGGATAATTTTATGGTAAGATGATTTAGCGTCTATTTTCAATCGCTTTAATTGTTGTTGGAGATAGAATTCTTCATGCTGATTAAATCCTTCATCATCATCTGAATCACCTAAATCATGTACCCATTTGTCCGGAAAGTTTTTATGAATTTCGGCGGGCATCATGCCTGCAAAAATCGAATTTCTAGCAAACGCAGTGGTGGTAGGTAAAATGGAATAATAGGTATTTTCTCTTTCAACTTGGAAATAATCTTGTATAAATACTTCCAATATTTTCCATTGATCGTACCTTAGATTGTCAACTAAAATAAAGAATAGCGGACTTTTGTCATTGATTAAAGGAAATGCATATTTCCTCATCATCAGGTGGGAGAGAATGGGGGTATCCGAATCAGGCTTTTGAAGCCAGCTTTCATAATTTTTCTCAACAAATTTACTAAAATGAGTGTTGGCCTCCGTTTTTTGACTATTTAAAACCTCCGCCATGGATTTGTTTTCCGTATTGTCTATCTCTAATTCCCAATAGGAAAGCTTTTTGTAAATTTCAGACCACTCTTCCGCATTGAGTTTATCTTGGTATTGCATGGAAAGGGCTCTGAATTCTTGTTGATAACTCAAATTCGTCTTCTCCTCCTGCAACCTTTTTTTGTCGAAAATCCGCTTGACCGATAGAAGTAATTGATTGGGATTCAGTGGTTTAATTAAATAATCGGCGATTTTAGACCCAATAGCATCTTCCATCAGTTCTTCCTCTTCAGATTTGGTAATCATGATGACAGGAAGATTTGGTCGAATTTGTTTGATGGCAATTAAAACTTCAAGGCCAGTCATTCCTGGCATATTTTCATCTAAAAAAAGTACGTCAAATTTTTGTTTGATAACTAGCTCCAGCGCATCGGCGCCCGAATTCACCGTACTGACTTGGTATCCCTTATTTTCAAGAAAAATAATGTATGGCGTCAATAAATCAATTTCATCATCAGCCCACAGGATGGAATATATCATATAATCGTTTTTTTCTTAAACTTAAATAGACCCTTTTTATTGTATTTCCTTCAAAATAAATTTTGTTAAGACACAATGGATTATTTACTATTTAAAATTAGCTAATTTTATACTGTGAATCACGCAATGCATGTCAAATAAATCTCCTGTTCAGTTTACAGATTCTGCGCTTCTTACCTTATTGCCTTTAGTTAGGGAGAATAAGATGCCTGAGCCATTTGTTCGAGTTGGAATGCGGGGAGGAGCCTGCGGAGGAACATTTGTTTTGGGGTTTGATTCCAAAACAGATCACGACGAGGCGTATCTAATTGATGAAATTCCTGTACTGATTGATAAGCGTGAATTGCTTTTTGTCTTAGGTACTGTAATAAGCTTTGAGCCTACGGCTAATGGCTTTTATTTACATAAACCATAAAATACAATTTATATGAAGTTTGCTGCTATTGATATAGGTTCTAATGCTGCTCGATTACAAATTTCAAGTGTATTGGAAGATGAAGGAGTCATCAGTTTTAAGCGTGTCGAGTATGTACGTTTTGCCTTACGATTAGGCCATGATGTATTTATTGACGGCGCAATTTCCCCTGAATCGGAAGTTAGAATTTTCAAATTATTGCAGGCTTATAAATTATTAATGGAATTGCATGAAGTGCAAGATTATTCCATTTGTGCTACCTCTGCGATGCGTGAGGCTGTAAATGCGGCTGAAATCATTACTAGGATTAATAAGATTTTAGAGATGAAAATCAATGTGATCGATGGGGCACGTGAGGCTGAATTAATCAATGATGTGGTTGTACAATCTTTGCATCCTCAAAAAAATTACCTACATATTGACGTAGGTGGCGGTTCTACGGAGTTGAATATCTATTGCAACAGAGAAAAATTAGCTTCGAAATCATTTAAAATTGGATCTGTCCGTCTCTTAGAGGGTAAGGAAAAGGAATCTGATTGGGATAAAATGAAACAGTGGATAAGTTCGCAAATTGTTTCCATGGATGGTCCCATATATGCGGTGGGAACAGGTGGTAACATTAGCAAATTGTACAATATATCGAGTGAAGTAAATGAGTTAAAGACCATGACGATGGACGAGCTTAAAAAAATCGCAGCTTATGTGAGTTCTTTTACATTTGAGGAGCGAGTACATAAATTAAGGCTCAATACTGACCGCGCTGATGTCATTGTTCCGGCTTCGTCTATTTATTTGGCAGCCATGGAGTGCGCAGGATGTCCAAGTATTTTTGTGCCCGACTTAGGGTTGAAAGATGGAATTCTTCAAATGCTGTATGATCGCTATAAAGCTAGAAAAAAAGCTTAATTATTTGGTGATTCGATAGGCTAAACCCATGGAAAGAACTTGGGAGAACTGCCAATTGGGATCTTGGTCATAATCTCTAAACAATACGGCTTGTAAATTTGTGCTAAGGTATTTGTTTACTTTCATGGAAAAATTAGCGTCTAATCGATGCACCATGCCATTGGATATACCAAATCTAAAATAATCAATTAAGGTAGAGTACCTTAATTTCATATTGACATTTTCGAATATTTCTCTTTCTATATTAAATAATAATTGGAGCACAAATTGATTTCGAATATTGTCTCCGGGTCTTTCTAGACCAAATAAACCTGCTCTTGAAATACGTTCATCAAAAACAAACGTTTGCCTCAGACTACCTATACCAAATCGTGTGTAAAACGTTTTCTGGGGATGATATTCTAATCCTAATGAGGTCGTTAAATAGGCGGGGGCAAAAATACTGGAGACTAATGAGTCCGTTGGAATACCTAACTTGTTTTTTTTGCCGTAATCAAATCCTTGAAGAAATTGTGTTTGAAAGTTGGTAGACCCATAAAAATCCCACTTAGGACTTATGCGATAACCTGCCTTAAATTCATAAAAAATACGATCTACACTTTTTCGTAAACTTTGGGTTTTGTTTTGAAGAAACCCCACTTGCATACTTAGATCACTAATTAAACGCCATGAAGAATTATTGATGGTGGCATTGTGATTTAAATACCAACCTGTCGCAAAGGTATTGGAACCTCCTCCTTTCCAGTTGTCACTAAAACTGGCCTGGTTTAAATCGATGCCCGTGGCGAAATTTTGTTTCCAG
>CANIYB010000059.1 GCA_947471105.1 Cytophagaceae bacterium | reverse complement strand
CTCCTTTTGGGTTACCCAAAGAATGAAAGAATCGTGGTCTAAAAAATCCTGAACGGTATTTAAATTTTTCATATATAATCTTGAACATTATATAGGTATTGAAAAATTCAAATCGTAACCAATAAGTTTAATTTATTTTAGAAAAAAGATAAAAATAGAATTACTAGATAGGTTGATTTTAAGTAGACTCTTAAAACGGCATATGATTTTGATAGCAAATTTTTGACTACTTGCTTAGGGAGAACGATGAGATTTGAGATTTCATCTAAACTTAAGTTTTGAAAATAACGCAAATGAATCACTTCTTTTTGCCTGCTTGACAGTTTAGAAATGGCCTCTTTTATTTTGCCATTTCTAAATTCTTCCGATTCTTCTTGGACGATAGTTTGCTCAATCGACAAGCTTCCTAAATAATCTAAAAAATCATTCACATCTTCGGAGTTTTCTAAGATATCTTTTTGGCTATTTCGAATGAGTTGATTTCGTAATGATTTTATTAAATAAAATTTCACATTTTCTACATCACTTAAAAATGCTCTCCTCCTCCACAAATCGATAAACAAATCTTGAATGGCATTTTCGATTAATTCATGATCCTGACATATGCGCAATCCATAATGACTCAATGCGTTAAAATATTTTCGGTATAAAATTTCAAATGCAGATTCATCCCCTTTCTTGAAGAGTTTGAATAAGTCGGCATCTGTTAATTTATCTTTCAATGCTATGAAATTATATTTTATCCTATGGATTCAGTTTAGGTGTATTTTACTTAATGCTAAGCAAATATTTGATTGATACGGGTACTTGAAGTGCATGAAGAGAGCTTTCATCTTCAATGTAATAATGCTGGATCTTAGCCTTTTTAGCAGCCTTCATAATGGCTGGCAAATTTAATTGGCCTGTTCCTAGGGCTACGTCATTTTCTGAAGAAGTTCCCCCTGACAAGTTTCCTACAATCCCCTTTTTTAAATCTTTTACGTGCATCAACTTAAAGCGAGTTGGATATTGCTCTAAAAGTTTGGCTGGATCAATTCCGGGAAAAAAGGTCCATAAAATATCCATTTCAAAATTCACATATTTCGGATCTGTATTTTTTGCTAAATAATCAAAAAAAGTACCCCCTTCGTATGGCGCAAATTCAAACCCATGGTTATGGTAACAAAACTCTAACCCATAATTTTCTTTTAAGTTTTTGCCAATGATGCTAAAGTCTGCGATCGTTTTATCAGCTAATTCCTTCGTAAATGGACCATCGTGTGGAATCCATGCCACACGCACAAATTTTGCTCCTAAGGATTTGGCATTGGAAGCTACTTCGTCAGATTTCGTTAATGCATCTTGATAACTAACGCCAAAGGAAGAACAATACATTCCTCTTTCATCTAAGAGTTTTCTAATTTCAGTCGCTTTTTTACCAAACAAGCTAGAAAATTCCATGTCATAGACCTTTAATGCTTTCAAAGAATCTAGGGTGGTTGGCATATCCTTTTGTAGACTTTGTCGATAGGTATACGAAACCATACCCAAAGGCACTCCATTAATGCTTGGACCTTTTTGGGCATTTAAATTGAATAGAAAACAAATGATACTGGCAGTAAGCAAGATTTTTTTGATCATGGCATTCATATTTAATTAGACAAATCTTTTATTTTAATAAAACTTTTTTCCCTGTTTTAGCAGATTCCCGGGCCGCCTCTAGTATTTCTACGACCACCTGATTTATTTCAAATGAAGATAAATCCATTTTGGGTTTAATCCTTCCTTGGACTACGGCTGCTAAATAAGGAAATACATTGGACACTTCATGTGGCAAAGGACTTAAGTCAATCATGTTTTCTTTGCCATATCGATCTCCATCCACATACCTCATTTTATTATTTTTATTCGCCACTAGAATCCCTTTGGTCCCATAAACTTCGGTATCTTTTCGGTCAAAAGGCCAATTCCAAGAAGCTTGAATGATGGCTTGACAATCTGGATACGTTAAAATGATGGTAGCTTCATCGTCTACGTTAGGGTATAAATCGGGTTTCAATTGCTGAGTTATAGCTGTTACGGCGATGGGTTTTTTCCCATCCATCAACCAAGTCATGATATCCGCACCATAACATCCAAAATCGATGATAGCACCTCCTCCATTTTTGACCGGGTCGGTTAACCAATGTAGAAACTCGGGGGAGCAACCAATTTCCTTGGGTCCGCGATGTCCATCCATTATGACTACTTTTCGGATTGTACCCAATGACTTTTCTTCCTTAACCATTTGCCACATTTTAGCATGTGATGAATACCAAGTCGTTTCAAAATTGGTCAAAAGATGAATCTTGTATTGGCTCACTAGCGCCTTCATTTGATTCAAATGATTCATGTTGACAGCCAAAGGCTTCTCGACAATGACATGAATTCCTTTAGGAGCACACACTTTAACCACTTCCAAATGCTCATAAATACTGTTGAAAGCTGCAATCGCTTCAGGCTTTGTCTTGGCTATTAAAGCCTCTAAGGTTGGGAACCAAAGAGAATCAGGAAGATTTTGTTGTTTTAAGATGGATAAGGCAAGTTCCTTATCTGGTTCAGCAAAACCTACGATGATAACATCTTTTTGGGGCTTTTTAATCGCGCTATACACTTGGCCCACGTGACCGTGGGTCATTCCTGCAACACCCACTCGGAGGGGTTTAGCATGAAAAATAAAGGGTACGCAAACTAACCCTATCCAAACAAATAGGTGCTTCATCATAGGAAATGATTTTAGGACTAGTTTCTAGGGCCTCCGCCACCTTGCCGCTGGGCAGCTTGCATCGTCTTGTATTTCTCTAGTTGCTCTGGAGTTAAAATTGCCTTTAATGACTCTAATTGAGCATCGTTCAATTTTTTCATTTCAGCTTGCATGGCTTCTCTTTCCATACCCGCTTGGCGGAATTCCATCATTTTTTCCATTCTCACTGTAACCAAAGGCTCAATTTTTTTGATTTGATCTTTAGATAAAGTTAATTCAGTTTCCATGCGGTCGATCTGACGCTGAACCATCGCTTGTGGATTGAAATCCTGAGCTGATACTTGAGTTGAAAAACCCATTAATGTTGCTACGATAGCAAAAGAAGTAATTAATTTTTTCATAGTTTTTGTGTTTAAGTTGGAATTTATAAAATATTATTTAGAAAATAGAATTTAAGATCAATTTGTAGACGTCCGTGGGTTCAATTTCTAATTTGGTCGTTTGTTTAGAGATAAAAACAGGGTAAAATTGCTTATCACAAAACGGACTTCCGTGGGACCCTTTCACTAAAGTGGCGTCTAAAGGAATGACATCCATTAAATACCTGAGGCCTGTTAACTTTCGGGCCAATTTATATCCAGCTCTCAGTTTGATGAATGGATTTTTAGGATCCATAAACATTTCCACTGGGTCATATCCCGGTTTTTTAAATATCTCGACACACCGAGCAAAGTCCGGTGCCTTCGCATCATTAAGCCAATAGTAATATGTAAACCATTTGTCGGTATCCGCAATCAAAACAAAATCACCCGTTCTTTCATGATTTAAATGATGGGACTCTATTTCTTTTGAATCTAATACTTTGGTCACTCCAGGAATTGCCTCCAATATTTTTTTTACCTCCTTCTTATCTGCGCTATTTTTTACATAAATATGCGCAATTTGATGGTCGGAGACGGCGAAGGCTTTACTTGCCCCTGCATCTAGTAACTCTAATCCCTGCTCTTCACGAATCGCTAGGCAATCATGATTTCTTAGTATCCGATTAATATGTATTGGTTCGGAAACATTGTTTATGCCGTATTCCGACAATAAAATGATCTGGGTATTTGTACTTTCAAAATGTTCGATTAATTGTTGGAGCACCCGATCGATCTCCAATAATTCCTTCGATATTTTAGTAAAATCGACTCCAAATTTTTGAAGGCAATAATCTAGATGAGGGAGGTATATTAAATTGAGTGTAGGCTTGTATTTTTTGTCTACCCAAATAGATGCATCCGCAATCCATTGCGTGGATTTTATGTTGGCATTAGGACCCCAAAAGTTAAATAATGGAAATGTACCTAAGGCTTCTTGTAATTCATCTCTTAATTCAGGCGGATTTGAATAGCAATCAGGAGCTTTTACTCCGTCGGCATGGTATTGAGGCCGCGGTGTGACAGAATAGTCTGCACTGGAATACATATTATACCACCAAAACATTTTGGCACAGGTGAAGGATGGGTCCTTTTTTTTGGCTTCATCCCATATTTTTGGGGAGCCAACTAAATGATTCGATTGCTTCCAGAATTTCACTTCTGCATCCGTACGATCATACCAGCCATTTCCCACAATTCCATGATCCGTTGGATATTTCCCTGTAACATAACAGCTTTGTGAGGTGGTTGTGACTGCAGGTAAAACCGGCTTAATTTTACTTAAGTGGTTTTTCTCAATATAGGATTTTAAATAGGGGGTATGTTCTGAAATAATGCTTTCAGAAAGTCCTACGACATCTATGACAACTGTTTTTTGCATCATCAATCATTTAAAATGGCTTTCACCCAACTAATTTCTCGAGCAATGGACTCATGAATGGGCGCTTGAAACTCATTAGGTAAAACGGCCCATGTATAGGTTTCTATTTCTAAATGACGGGTAAATGGCTTTGCTTTTTGAACTTCCAAGGTCTCAATGATTTCTTTTTGAGTAGAGCCCAATAAGCCATAATTCGCAAGGAAAAGAGGGACATGAAAGTGGATTCTCCATTCGATAAATTTGCCGACTGAATAATCCTGAATAGCTTCATCCAAGTCTTTATATTGAAGGTATTCGCCATTTGCCAACAAAGCTTTCACTTGGTGTAAGTAAACAGGCTCATGGTATTTTCTAAGCGCATCAATTTTTTCTTGAGGATTCGTTCTTAAATCCACACGCAAAGCGGAACTAATTTGGATCTTACCTACGCCAATTCCTTTTTGATTTAATTCCTGAATGCAGCTAGCAGGGCTATCATAACTCACCCCAAAATGACAAATATCAAAACATAACTGAATATGCCTTTTGATTAAATCCACAGAGTGGTCAATCCCTTTATTTTGCAAATATTCAGTGCCTAAGGGAATTAATGTATTTTCGTACCATTCAACAAATTCTTGGTGATTTTCAAGAATACCGTCCGGTTCAGGTTCGATATCAATGTGGATCCATTTCCCAGTTTCTTGCTCTATTTTCGCTAACTCAACGACTAGGTCGATTAAATGTAGCGTAGCTTTCTGGGTAGCATTGGACAATTCTTCCGAATTTTTCCACCAATATTTATAGGACAATGGGGAAGTTGAAATACCGCCTTCTTCTAAATTTTCAGGTAGAAGTTTGGCCAACAAATGAGCCAGTCTTAGCGTATAGTCATATCGATCTTCAGTTGTCCAATCGGGGGTATGCACATCGTCTTTGACAATTGTATTATGAAAACCTCCGAACGGAAATCCATTTAACGTAAAGACATATAGCTTCTCCTTTTTCAGCCAATCTTTTAAATTTTCGAACGTTTCTGAATTTTGTAAATCAATACTTGCTTGATTCGCAAATCGTAAGCCCAAACCCATTTTTTCATTCGGGGCTATTTGTGCTTTTACTAGGGGGACATTTTTTTGTAATTCTTCAAAATGCTCATGCCAAATTTCGCCTGGGTGAATATTACTGCAATAGCTAAAATGACCGTGTTTAGTTTCCATCGCTTATGCAAGATTGGCTAAGTAATCAACCGATTTTTTGACCATTTCAAAATCAATTTCATGCACCTCGATTCCTTTTCCTAAGGCTAATAGGAGCGTAATGGTTAATTGGCCCCCAAGATGTTCCTGGAATTCCTGTAATCCTTTGTACAAGTTAATTTTATCATTTTCAGCTAACGCGGGATGATAAATGTCAAAGCCAAGCTTTTTGATTAATCCAATGATTCGATCTAAATCTTCTTTTGAGATATTCCCTATTAAATGAGAATAGACACAATCTAAAGCTATTCCAATAGCAACAGCTTCACCATGGCGGATGCTAAACGAACTTAAATATTCTAATTTATGTGCAGCCCAATGCCCAAAGTCTAAGGGCCGAGCGGAACCTAATTCAAATGGATCACCGGAAGATATGTGCTTCATGTGTAAATCGGCGCAACGGTAAATTTGCTCCATCATGACAGTCTCATTTCTTGAGTTCATGTCCTCTGCATGTTCTTCTAGCCAAGAAAAAAATGACAAATCTTTAATTAAGGCTACTTTAATGGCTTCTGCAATTCCTGATCTCCAATCTCGGTCTATTAGGGTAGTTAAAAAATTGACATCATTAAAAACAGCTACTGCAGGAGCAAATGTCCCAAGAAAGTTCTTTTTACCTAAATAATTAACCCCATTTTTTACGCCAACTCCAGAATCATTTTGGGACAAGACGGTCGTAGGGATACGAATTAATTTAACTCCACGATGCGAAATAGCTGCCGCATAACCCGACATATCTAAAAAAGCACCTCCACCGATGGCGGCAACAAAAGAGTGTCGATCTATTCGATGTTCATCGATAGCTCGTACAACTTCTTCGTAAAATCTAGGGTCATTTTTACAAATTTCACCACCTGGTAAAACTAAAATTTCAGGGGATAATTTAGCTACTGAATGATGATCAAAATATGTTATGAGGGTATTTGTCAGATCAGGATGTGCGTCGGCCACCCCTTTGTCAACAACAAATAAAATTCTTTTTTGAAATTCCGGGTTACCAAAATGGCGAATAAAATCTGCAAACATGTTGTTTGCAGGATCAAACAAGCTTTTTGTGAAAAAAACTTCGTATTGAAATGGGACTTGAAATATTTGTTTTAACGATTGCATGAACTCAAATTTACGTAACTGCAAACTTTTTACCTAATAGAATGGATACGGGTAAAAGCAGGACAACAAATATAGCCATTTCCCATTGTCCACTCAAACTTACCCAGGCTGCATTCATTAAAATTAAAGTTAAAACTCCAGTTTTCACTGTTTTGCCGATATTGGGGCCTATTGGATCTTTTAGGGCCACCATTAATTTGGTGAAAATTAAATAAAAGTGAGTGGCAATAAAAGGCAATGCTAGGTATAAATGTCCAAATTTAAATGCAAAATATAGTTGGCAAATATGGACCATTAAAAAAAGAAATAGTGCAAATAAAAGGGTCTTAGGTGTTCCTCCATGTACTTCGCCCCTTGAAACTAACGTGATAGCTGCGATGTAAATTAATGGGATAAGGATTAAATAGCCATAGGTAAAAACACCTATTTCATAAACACTCATTCCTAAAAGCAAATTAAATGCGCGGCATAAACCCATATTGATCGGCCCGAAAATGGACATATGCTTACCTTTCCAATCGTAAAATAAAGCGCAAATGCTTATGATGATGGCAATAAAGCCGCTCATATTGCTATGCCAAAATGCACAAAATATACCCATGAAGAGCAATAGAATTCCACCGAATATGGCCTCTGATTTCAAGATTCGTCCACTGGGCAATGCGCGTTCTGGCCTTTCAGCTTTGTCTAATTCATGGTCAAATACATCATTGAAAACAACGCCACCTGCATACAAGCACATGGTGGATATGCCTAAAAATAGAACTGAATTTAGGTCTATAAAATTGAATAAAAATCCTACGATCGACATGCCAGCTAAAACATCTGTTAAAGACGTAATGACATTCGCGGGGCGCATGAGTTCAATGAAGGCTCTGATTTTTGCTTTCATTAACGAATAATCATGGAGTTTTTATTTATTCGTGGTGCTTGACCTCCTCTGAGCACGGTGTTTCCATTGAATTTTTGTGATTGATCAATTTCCAGTCCATGAATAAAATCACTTTCATTGATTTGTCCACTTTGGGCAAAAGCATCCAAGGCATTTTGATAGGTTACTTGGCGTATGGTCTCTAGATCTATCCCTTTGATTTTCATCAATGCGGCTGTTTTTGGAATAGCCAAGGGATCTGAAATTCCCCAATCTGCAGCGGAATTGACCATGATTCGATTAGGCCCGTATTCTTTGACAATTTCCACCATACGTTCATTCCCCATTTTGGTAAATGGATAAATGGTAAAAGCAGCGTAAAAACCTTGATCTAATACAGACTTTACTGTTTCTTCATTATTATGATCAATAATAACCATTTTGGGGTCTATTCCATGTTCTAGTGCAATAGCCATACTTCGTTCGGTCCCTTTTTTCTTATCACGATGGGGAGTATGCACTTGGACTGGCAGGTTCATTTCCTTCGCCATTTCTAATTGGGCTCGGTAATATTTTTCTTCAGCTGCTGTTTGATCATCAAAGCCGATTTCACCTACCCCCACAACGCCTTCTTTTTGAAGAAACAAGGGAAGGATTTCCATCACTTGTTCGGCAAGCGCTTCATTATTGGCTTCTCTTGAATTCAATCCTATCGTACAATAATGTTTAATGCCAAATTGGGAAGATCGAAATCTCTCCCAGCCCACAAGGCTAGAAAAATAGTCTTTGAAAGAGGCTAAACCAGTTCTCGGTTGGCCTAACCAAAAAGCCGGTTCAATCAGCGCAACTACTCCTGCATCAGCTAAAGCTTGATAATCATCGGTGGTCCTGGAGCTCATGTGCATATGGGGATCGAAAAATTTCATTCCCTGCGTGTAGTTCATGAAATCATGATCCACCACATTTGCAGTTGCTTTTTCTTCCGTTGATCCTTCAAAATGTGAAGGATTCATTTCCTTTTGATGTGGATTTTGACACATATGTTTAAACTTGATATATAGGTTCAGGCAATTCTAATTCTTTCCATTGCCCCATTGTACTTCCTGGTTGGGCTATTTCTTTATTAACCAATTGTGCAGCTAGAATATCTCTAGGATTATCAGAATGTTCTAATTTTTTAATATCGCTATGTAAATTTTCATTCATAAATTTAGGGACCAATCGCCACACTTGGGATGGAACTCGTCTGCCTGCTGCCCATCTTTCATGAGCAAAGTCTGATAAAGTATCTGCAAGGGCTTGATTCGCTCTATTTTCTAGGCCATATATTCGATGAATAGCTTTGTCATTGAAAATGCATTTTAAAACCATTTGATTCCAGGCTAATTCTGAAAAATATAGGCTTGGATATGGATTTTCAAATGCAATAGATTCAAACACAGAGCCCATATTGGACCTAACGGCATCTGTTGCTCGTAATAAAAATTGGTTCGGGTTTTTTAATGCAGGTAGCGCAGCATGCAAGGCGACTGCTTCATTAATTTCAGCTGTGTCAAACAATAAATTGAGTTGGTCCGCACCATCTATCTCAGAAATCAAGCAGATAATATAAATCCGTACTAATTTATCAAGGGTATAATCCTGCCAGGACCAACCGTCAATGACATTTGTGGAGTTAATGATCTGAGTTTTTGAAATAAATCTGGGCGCCATGACAAATGCTAAAGCAAGTTCTTTGGCATTCCCTTTCGATTTAGATGCTATCCAAATGGTTTCTGATGGATTTGCAAATCGTAAGATTTCCTCTAGGATGGCAGAACTGTAGATCAATTTAAATAAATTTAAAAGTTGCTATAAGGCGAATTTATAAAATTATGCTTGGAAGTTTATCATGATTTTTGTCAATTATTTGAACTGAAACATGAATAAATCAATTATGAATTTTAAAAGTATTAGCATAAATTTAAATAAATTTCTAAATCCATTCTAAATTAATTTTCATGCTCCGTTTCTTTTCATCCATTTTATTCATTGCATTGTTTGCCATTAATGGATTTAGTCAGGCACAAAACTTTACGTTTGAGGCTATTAAATCACATCCATTTCCTACCGAATTAATTCGTTCCAATAAAGGCAATAAGATTGCTTGGGCCATGGATGAAAAAGGAATTCGCAATATTTATGTGGCTGAAGGGCCCATTTTCGAGCCTCGAAAATTAACTTCTTTTTCTGAAGATGATGGGCAAGAATTAACATCGATATCTATTTCAGATGACGGAAAATGGGTTTTATTTGTGCGTGGTGGGGATCATGGGGCTAATTTCGATCACTTAAAACCGATTAATCCATATGGTAATCTTGAGCCTCAGACGGTTCGTGTGATGCAAATAGCCTTTACAGGGGGACCTATTCGGATTATCTCTGAGGGGGATGAACCTGTAATTTCTCCTAAAAATGATGTGGTTGCCTACATTAAAGAAGGCCAGCCTTGGATTTGTAAATTGGATACCAATAAAAATGAGGACTTTTTAGAAGCTCCTGTGAAATTGTTTAAAACAAGGGGAACTGTATCTCAATTAAAGTGGTCTCCTGATGGATCAAAAGTTGTTTTTGTGGCGAATAGGGGAGATCATTCATTTATTGGATCATTGACGATCGGGAATAATCAAATCCAATGGATTGATCCTTCATTTGCCAGAGACACGAGTCCTCGTTGGTCGCCAGATGGAAAAAGCATAGCATTCATTCGAACACTTGCTTTGGGTGGTCAGTCGGATTCATTGACTCAACGAAAAAAAGTTTATTGGAGCATTCGCACTGCACCTGTAACTGGGGAGAATTCGAAATTAGTTTGGGAGGCT
>CANIYB010000058.1 GCA_947471105.1 Cytophagaceae bacterium | reverse complement strand
CATATTTTTCAAAAAGACTCTTTTTTCCATTATTGCCAGATAAATTAATAATCCGTTTTGATATCTTTATTAAACGGCAAGCCTAATTGGTATGACAAGTTTTTATCCTGCTCTCCATCTAAAACATCAAGCCCATAGCGGATTTCAGACAATTCCATCACTTGGAAAGTACCAAAAATACGGTCCCAAATAGAAAAGATATTGCCATAATTGGAATCTGTTTGAGGCCTCACCACATGGTGATGAATCTTATGCATATTGGGAGAAACAATAACATAGGAAATGAATTTATCCACAGCTGCCGGCAAAGAAATATTGGCATGATTAAACTGAGACAATAAAACACTCACACTTTGATACACCATCACTAACCATATAGGTGCCCCACAAACAAATACGCCAATCAGCGTAAAAATCGCCCTAAATACACTTTCCCCTGGGTGATGACGAGTGGCCGTCGTGGTGTCCACATGCGTATCAGCATGATGCACCATATGAAATTTCCAAAGAACTTTTACCTTATGCTCGATCCAATGAATAAAATAAGCCCCCACTAAATCCAATAACAACATGCCTATTAAAAAGAAAAGCCATGTGGGTAAAGCATACATTTGTAATAGCCCAAAATGATTTAAAACAGTCCAATCACTTGCTTGTACAATGATAGTGCCAAAAATGAAATTAATAATAATAGTCGTTAACGTTAAAATGAAATTTAACTTAGCATGCTTCCATTTGCCATAATCATTTTTAAACATCGGGATCACTCCCTCGATGATCCAGAAAAAGGTAATACCTCCTGCTAAAATAAGCGCTCTATGTGAGCTGGGAATGGCATCAAAGTATGCAATCATTTGTTCTAACATAAAAATATCATTTAAAATGCTTTGCAGCAAAATCTAAAAAGAAAGGCCAATTGGGCCCAGGGGTATGGCCTTTTTCATGTTGGCGCCAGGCAATTTGACCTGTTAATATTCCTGTTCCAATCGGCGGAAATTCACTAGGTTCAATACCCACTTTCCCATACAATCGGTAGGCTGGATCTGCCTCCACACAAGCTTCAAACATCCCCTTAGGGTCAACCCAAAAATCTCCTATACTGCCTGCGCCCACAAAAACGGGTCTTGGCGCACATAAAGCTAATAATTCATGAGCGTCTACGGGCAAATCGCTCCATTGCAAAGGTCCACCATATTTTATGAAATTCCCCGCCATCCAATGGTATTCACCTGATCCAGTCACATTTTCAACTTTCTCGCCATAATTTCTACGGTGAATTTTTAAACCCCCTTCACCTGACGAACTCACAAATGCAGTAGCAAAACGCGGATCATAGGCCATGGCCACAGCGACCGCCTTTCCGTACCGAGAATGTCCCATTAAGGCTATTTTTTTTGCATCAATCTGCTTTTGACTTGCGAAAAAATCCAACATCCGACTCGTTCCCCAGGCCCAAGCACGTAAAGACCCCCAATCATCCGGCTTTCTATTCTGACCCTTATTCATGAGTCCAATAATTCCTTTGGTCAAGCCCGCACCATTGTCAGCCTGAATACTCGTCGGGATAATTGTCGCAAATCCCCAACCCCTTGAAACAACTTGCTCTTGCCAAGTGGGTTCCACCGGTGCGTTTGGCACCACGGGCGGACGCATTCCAGCCGGAAATACAAAACTTAATTCGACAATCACAGGAACAGGCTTTAAAGATTGTTTAGGCAAGGTTAATGTTAGATCCATTTTAACTTCAATGGATGGGAAAATGGAATTGTCAACAATCCCTTGTAATTTTTGAACGGTTACGTCCGTATTTCCTACTTTATCATCTTTAGTACTCACAACCACCCATTGGACTTTTGGGGTATTTGAAGGAACTCTTCCATAAATTTCACGATCAAATTCTTCAAATAATTCAGGCCGACGAACCCTCTCCCACATTTTTTTAGAACTTACTTTTAGTCCATCTTTTGTTGTCAACAACGCAGGCAAATTAGGAAAAATAACCGCTTTGGATTCATCGTAATTAGCCGCATTAGGGGCCGTGGCCGTACCACTAGCTCCTGTGCGTAAACTTGTAATACCCAGCTGCACCATCATATTTTCATGGTCCCACTTTGTCTTTCGATTCGTTTGTGCTATTAGACTATCTTGTTCAGGGGTCCGTTTAATTTGTCCCCATGAGGATAGTTGCACAAACAATAAAATAAAAATGAATATGGCCTTTTTCATAAAAATTATAAATCTTTCACACAACGAAAACCGGTATGCTCCAATCCAGAATCCGGACTTGATTTCATTCTAGCCGCCACTCGGTAACTAGCACAATACGAATCATTACATAAAAATGACCCACCACGCATAACTTTTTTGGGAATTCCGGGCTCATCAGGATCAAAACTGTCCTTGGGACCCCGAGGAGAAATCGCCAATTTAGGTTTTAAAACTTTATAATAATCTGGCCTGTAATTATCAAAACACCACTCCCAAACATTACCTCCCATATCCGACAAACCAAAGCCATTCGCCTGAAAACTTTTCACAGGAGCCGTTGTAAATTTATATCCATCTTTCGCATCATCTTGATAGGGAAATTTCCCCTGCCATGTATTTGCCTTGATTTTCCCCTTGTCCACCGATTCAGCTCCCCATGGATATTCCATATTTTTTAAACCGCCTCGAGCAGCCCATTCCCATTCCGCCTCCGTAGGCAAACGTTTCCCCGCCCATTTTGCATACGCCTGAGCATCATCCCAAGAGACTTGAACCACAGGATGATTTTCTTTTCCTAAGATATTGGAAAGTGGACCTGACGGATGACGCCAATCGGCCCCACGCTTAAATTGCCACCATTGACTATAATCACTTAAGTTTACGGGGCCGAGGGTCGGCATAAAAACTAATGAACTGGCGGCCAACAATGAATCCGGGGGTTTTGGGGTGCCAACAGGTACCTGTTTTTTCATTTCATCCCAATCAATAGGTCGTTCTGCCGTGGTCACATACCCCGTCGCCTGAACAAACTCCTGAAATTGAGCATTCGTCACCTCGGTTTGATCCATCCAAAAACTCGCCAACTTAACCATGTGAACGGGATACTCATCTGTTCTTCCCTCTTTGGTGTGAGACCCCATACCAAAAATACCTGCTGGGATTCGAACCATTCCCTGCACATTTACCTCCTTCGTATTGCTTGAGCTAATGACATTTTTGGCCATTATAAAACCTTTTTTTGAAGGTACAGGAACATGGCAAACAGGGATTTTTTTTGTTTGGGCCACCAAATTAAATCCGCAAAAAATGAGCACCAACAAAACCTTTATTTTCAATCTAGTCATATATTCATTTAGCTTTTCGCCAAATCCTGATATTCATTTCAAATTGTTTTAGCTAATTTAATAAAATTTAGAACTTTTATCATCTAATTTACACGGGTAAACTTGATTTAATATGATTTCTGAAAACCTTAAAGGCTATGACATTTATGCACTAGGCGATTCGGCAATCACCATAGAATTTGGGAAATCCATTCATCCAGAGACCAACGACCTTGTCATTGCACGCTTCAAACAATTTCAAGAAAACCCTATCAAAGGGGTCCTAGACCTAATACCATCCTATCATTCTTTGACACTCTGCTATGATTTAAGCTTTGTAGCCAAACAAAAAATGGGGTTAAATTCCCTAATCGACCAAGTGAAATTACGCTTAGAAGAACCCATAGAATTATATACTAATGCATCCAAATTACATGAAGTCCCTGTAGTTTATGGGGGTAAAAACGGATCCGATTTGTTGCGAGTGAGTCAGGAAAAAGGGATTGACCTAAATGAAATTATTCGTTTACATGCGGAACCTACCTATCGGGTGTATATGTTGGGCTTCATCCCAGGATTTGCTTATTTAGGAGAACTCGATGCTAAATTAACGATGCCTCGAAAATCTTCTCCACAACCCATGATGCCTGGTAGCATTGGAATCGCAGGTCTCCAAACAGGTATTTATCCGTCCTTTTCCCCTGGGGGTTGGAACATCATTGGACATACCGATTACCCCCTTTTAACAAATGGAATACCCATTCTTCAAGCGGGCGATCGAGTGAAATTTATTCCTTTAAATCAATTATGAGCCTAATTATCCATAAAGTAGGAATTTTAGATACGATCCAACATTTTGGCATGAAAGGGTTGCAATCAAAAGGTATACGGCCAGGAGGAGTCATGGACCAATTTTCCGCTTCCATTGCCAATGCACTCGTGGGCAATAAACTAAATGAAGACCTCTTAGAAATTCATTTTCCTGCTTGCGAAATCATCTTTAAAAAATCATGCATCATCGCTTTAGTAGGCGCCCATTTTTCTGCTAAATTAAATGAAAAATACCTCCCCTTAAACAGGCCCATTCTGATTCCAACGAATGGTAAATTACAGTTTGTCGCCCCTAAATCTGGCAGAATAGTGTATTTAGCTATCCAAGGAGGTCTGGTAGGCCAAGGGCGTCTCATAAAAAACAGTGAAATAGCATTTAAAAAGAAGACCAAACTGAATTCCTCTTCCTTGCACATTTTTCCATGGTCAGCAGATGTCGATTGGCAAAAAGATTCCCCCGAAATTCATGTCATTCAAGGCCGAGAATGGGAGCGATTAAATGAAGAATCGCAAAGAAAATTTTGTTGCAAACCCTTTAAATTATCCCATCATGCTGATCGCATGGGCTACCGATTACAGCATGAACTTTTCCACACTAGAACCCAAGAAGAAATAATTTCCTCTGCCGTTAATTTTGGGACGATCCAATTGCTACCCAATGGACAAACGATTGTGCTAATGGCCGACCATCAAACAACTGGAGGATATCCAAGAATTGCGCATGTCATTTCAGCCGACCTCCCCAAACTAGCGCAAAAAAGTCCCGGGGATGAAGTCGTATTTCATCTCACCGACCAAGAAACTGCTGAGAAGGAATGGGCAGTCCAACAAAAACACATTAGACAAATTCAAAATATAAGCCAATTAAAACTAGATGAATTCTTTCAAAAAAATTCCAATCAATTGTGATTTAGGAGAAGGGATGCCAGACGATGCGGCGATTATCCCGTTCATCGACGAGGCGAATATTGCCTGTGGTTTCCATGCTGGAGATTCGTTAACCATGCGAACAACGATCGCACATTGCCTTTCACATCAAGTAAAAATAGGAGCCCATCCTTCCTATTTGGATCGTGAAAATTTTGGCCGAACCGTTGTCTCATTAAGCCCAACCGAAATATACCAGTTGGTCCAAAAACAAGTACACATTTTACATAAAATAGCCGCCGAGTCAGGCGCTAAACTAAACCACGTTAAGCCTCATGGTGCCTTATATAATGAATCTGCCAAAAATGAAACCGTCGCTCATGCCATTGCCAAAGCTGTTTTTGACCTGGATCCATCCCTTATTTTATTTGGTCTAAGCCAAAGTCATTCCATTACACAAGCTAGAATAATGGGATTAAGAGTTGCCAATGAAACTTTTGCAGATCGAGCTTATGTAGAGGATGGCAGTTTAATGCCCAGAAGCCAAAACGGGGCAGTTCATGAAGAAGTAAATCAAGTAATCCAACAGGTCATTGATTTGCAAAATGGATTTGTAAAGACCAACCTTGGCCACAAAATAAGGTTAACATCAGACACGATTTGCATTCATGGGGATGGGCCCAATGCACTGGCTTTTGCTAAAAAAATTCACGGCCTATAGACCTATTTTATCTGGTCCACGGGAATGCCAAAAACTTTCAAGCTGATTTGATTTAAGTCTTGTTTAGGGCCCATAAAATGAATCGTTCTATGGTGATGCGTTAGCGTTTTTCCAGGATCCAATTCCGCCGCCGGAGAAGAACTCTCGATCTCATAAAATTTCCCCAATTGGTTTCCATTATTAACTCCATCATTGTATGCGTTCACCGCATCGCCACTTAAAGGGTCCTTTTGAAGCTCCCACTTTCCATTGACATACTGAGAATTACCTCCTGGTAAATCAAATTGGGCGACAGTCAACACCTGTTTTTCTGCATCATAACTTCCAATAAATGGCAAAGCCCTAGACGGAGAAATGCCAATTTTACTTCGATATTTTGCATCGGCCTTAAAAAATATGACTCCATTTTCATGTCTTAATCGGTCAGCCGGTACCTTCCCAAAATAATCATCCGTATAAACAGGGCCTTCCGCATCTTGCTTAAATGGCGCAACGACCATCGTTTTTTCCGAAGCATTTAACATACTTAAAATCCAAATAGATAACATTCCATTCGTTTTATTCCATGGATTTTTTCCTGTGTTGGTGATGGAATTAGCCGTTTCAAAGCCAACCATCTTAACTTCATTGGACAGATTAATTCCGAGCAATTGGTTAATATTCTCTTTGCCCAATAATCGAATATCCCGATCCACGCGAAGGTCCAAAGCTGTCCCAATATAATTTTCAACATGCATCTCCTTGGTCAATTTCGCCTCCGATTTAGTCGCGGAAACGAGTTGGAATGCCTCTGAATCAATTTCCTTAGGTACTTGCCAATTTTCAAAAGAAAAATCATTCCCCTTCTTAAAATAAATAGAGAATTGGCCCCCCTCCGGTCCCAACCAAAACCGCTCTTCTCCTCCAAATGCCGTCATATGTTTGGTCGTCTTCCGGGTAGCCAATAAATCATAATTAAGCCAACCAAAAGAAGTTCCTTGATCGCCTTCAGCTGTGCTGGTCATTACGCGACCTTGTAAATTAGGGGAAATGATGATTTTAGCATCACCGCTAGCATCCTCTAAAACTAGAATTCCCGGCTCACTTTTTTGAATAAATTCAAGATCAAAACCAAAAGTGCCTTTGGTTGAAGGAGTGTTTGTACAAGAAAAAGCCATAAATAAAAAACAGATTATATATTTCATAAGAATAATTTCATCTTAAAATTTCGCGATTTTATCTAAATAATCTACTACAATTTTAAGATTAATTGTAAATTACAATCTTACAAACCCTGTTAACACCAAAAAAATGATAAAAAAAATCGCCCTTGGCCTCATTGGCCTCTTGATCGTAATTCAATTTATTCCCCAAGAGAAAAATCTCTCGGATGATCAACAATTTGATATTTCAAAGAAATACGAAATCCCTGCCGACGTACAAGTTATTTTAAAAAATGCGTGCAATGATTGCCACACCAATAAATCTACGTACCCTTGGTATAGCAATATTGAACCTGTAGGATTTTGGTTAAATCACCACATCAATGACGGGAAAAAACATTTGAATTTCTCCACCTTTTTGAAAAAACCAATCGCGGTTCAAAATCATAAATTAGAAGAGGTTGCCGAGCAAGTAGAAGAGAAAGAAATGCCAATGCCTTCTTACACCTATTTAGGATTGCATGGGGATGCTAATTTAACAGACCAACAAAGAGAGGTTTTGATCAAATGGGCAAAATCACAAATGGCGATGTTGAAAGCGACTTACCCAGCGGATAGCTTAAAAATGAAGCCCCGCCCTAAATCTTAAAGGGTATTTATTGGCTTTGGTAGACAAAATTACCAAAGCCAATAAATAATTCCCACGGCAATGATGCCAATCACGCCAACAATCAATCCATTGCTGCGCCGTTTTTTTAAAAATAGAAGTAGGATTAAACCCGTTATAGATATTAAAGTCATGAAAATGGCAGAGAAATCGATAATCCAGGACCAGCCTTTGCCCGTGTCCCGACCTTTATGCAGGTCATTCATGACAGCCACAATTCCCATGTTCGTTTCCGTTAAATGGTAGGCCCCATCTTCCCGACTAATAAATATATCTGAAGTATAACCTGGACCCTGAAACGAAATAGAACATTCCCGATCATCAATTCTAAAGTCATTCAACAACCCTTTCACTCCATGTGTCGCCCTAAAATATTCGACAATAGTCAATTTAGGAATTTTTGCGGTGTCGGACTGATTGACCCAAGCGGGATTTAGTTTGGCATCTAATTCTTTGACCGATGTTTTCTCGGGAAACCAATCGACATGATTCAATGTCAATCCTGTGACCGCAAAAAACAGGACAATAATAAAGCTAAACATGGACAAATAAATATGAAGCCAACGAGTCCACGTAGCGACTGGCGTCTTCCAACTGGTTTTTGAAGTGGCCGTAGTTTTTCCCATTTATTTATTTCTATACGCTAATGATGCTGAAGTAATTTCCTCATTCCCTGGCAACACTTGATCTTTTGGTTTTCCATCAAAATTCATCTCCTGCTTGATCAATTGGTACGTCCCATGTTCCCGAGCCGCTTCCACAAAAACAGTATATTTCCCCTGATTTACATATTGACCTGCATCATTCTTCCCATCCCAAACCAAGGAGTAATTTCCAGCTGGTCGGGTAGCGCCGGTAATAGAAGTTACATCAATTTCACTCGCTCTTTGAGCAGCATACCAAGATCTTAAATCTGGAAGCCAACGAGGTTTATTGTACCAAAGTGCAATCCTACGAATAGGTTTGTGGGCTTCATCTTCAATCCAAACCGCCACAAATGGACGCCTGAATCTTCCTTCAAACTTGGCAAGTTCAAAATTGATCACTAACTCTTGGTTCGCACTCCAAACTTTTTCTTTCAAATTAACCATTGAAATAGAAGATTTTGCTGCTACATTTTCAGTCGATATAATTTGATTATGCCAATTTTCACTGGTCGTAATCTGACCCTCACGATTCACCAACAAAAACTCCGTGCCTGGAATCGTTAATGCCAAAGCTTTAGACTCATCGATAGTTAGCACATTAAACGCTGTTGCCAAAGCCCCAGCGGTCACTGCATCTGAATGCACCACGGTGGCGCTAATAATTTCCTCCGCAGGAAGCGCAGTTCTTGGGTCCACAACGTGAGAATATTTCTCTCCGTTAATTTCGACTCCCCTTCTATAATCGCCACTCGTTGCCACTGTCTTATTTTTTAATGCGACAATGGCTAATGGATCCGCATTTTCTGAACTATTTCTAGGATCCGTTAACGCAATTTTTTCTGTATAATTTCCTTTGACAATTAAATCTCCACCGATATTAATCACCAAACCTTCTACTCCAACTTCCTGAATGGCCTTCTCACTTGCTTGGTCCATAATGTAGGACTTCGCAAAAGTATGCAAACGTAAAGCCGCATCTGTCATATGCGTTGCAGTACCCTCACCCAATTCCCAATGCGCTTGGTTTGCTTTTGAAGCCACTTCAACTAATTTCTCCTTCGAGGGAAGCTTATTTTCCGTCGCCGCCAAATTCCACAATTGGTTCACTTCCTCCGCTGCAGATTGGATAACCCCACTCGTTTTCTTATTCCAATCATCAAAAGATTGTAGGACCGAATGCAATTCGTCTGAAACCGGAACGGCCTCATGCATCGTTTTTTGCCATTGACTAAATTCAGTCGACGAATCAAAAGAACCCAAAATATGACTAAGTCTTTTAATCTCATCCAAAACTACCTTTTCAGCTTTTTCAGCCATTTCAAAAGTATTTGCAATGATTTTTAGGTCCATAGAAGTTCCTAAAATATGATCAAAATGGGCGGATAAAATTCCTGAATGACTTGAGGCGGATGCTTGGGGAATAGCTGAAATTAATGATGCTAACCCTATGTTCAATGTTTGCATATTTGTATTGGGGTTTAATAAATACAAAAATAAGAAGTTGGCTATTTTGATTTTGATCAAATAGACCAAATTAATCATTTTGTCTACCTAAAAAGATGAGCAAAACCCAATTGAAAAAAATGCCCCTAGAAAAAAGAATTTCTAAAGGCATTTAATAAACGATTATAAAGACTATTAGTTACATCGAAGCCATGTCAATGACAAAGCGATATTTCACGTCGGAATTTGAGATACGGGTATAGGCTTCATTAATATCCTTCATTTGAATCATCTCCACATCGGATAAAATATTATGCTCCGCACAGTAATCCAACATTTCCTGCGTCTCCGCAATGCCGCCAACGTTAGAACCTATGATGCTTCTACGCCTCGAAATTAATTTGGCACTGCCTAATTCATTGTCTTCCGGAGGAATTCCCACCAAAAGCATTTTACCTTCAACGGTCAATAAATCCAAAAATTTATTTAAATCATATTTAGCCGCGACCGTGTTCAATATAAAATCGAATTGGCCACGCAAAGCTTTCATTTGGTCCTTGTCGGTCGACAAAGCAAAATGATGAGCCCCTAACATTTTGGCATCATTTTCTTTAGAAGGCGAAGTACTTAACATCGTCACTTCTGCTCCCATCGACACCGCAAACTTAACCCCCATATGGCCCAAACCACCTAGACCTAACACCGCCACTTTATGTCCTTTTCCTACACCTGCGTATTTTAAAGGAGAATACGTTGTGATTCCCGCACACAATAAAGGCGCTACACGTTCTAATTCTTTTGTAAAGGGGATATGCAACGTAAAGGCTTCATCCACGACATATTGAGTGGAATAACCTCCAAAAGTAGGTGTTACTCCATCCCGATAATATCCATTGTAGGTAGGTGTAAACCCTTCATCACAATACTGCTCTTGGCCTTTTTTACATGATGGACATTCCCGACACGAATCGATAAAAACTCCTACTCCCTCCATTTCGCCCACTTTAAATT
>CANIYB010000057.1 GCA_947471105.1 Cytophagaceae bacterium | reverse complement strand
TTTGGCTACGCCAACTATTTCACAAAAACACCCATCAATAGCCATACCCATTTCCAGTTGGCCTCCGTGTCCAAGCAATTTACCGCTGTGGCCATCATGCAACTGAAGGAAAAAAACTTATTAGGCTACGACGATCCTATTTACAAACATATTCAAGGTTTTCCATACGATTCTAGCTTAACCATTCGGAGTTTATTGACCCATCGTTCTGGCCTTTCAGATTATGCCTATAACATGGATAAAATGTATGATAAGAAAGTTCCGCTGACCAATCAAAAGGTTGTGGAAATGATGATCCGTTTAAAACCCCATATTGATTATCGGCCCAACGCACGTTTCAACTACAATAACACTAACTATATGTTATTGGCTTATATCGTGGAAAAATTAAGTGGTGAAAATTTCAGGACCTACGTGAAGAAAAATATTTTCGAGCCGGCTGGCATGAAAGAAACATTTATTTACGATCCATTGCATCCAGAAATGCTAAAAACTGCAGCTACAGGATATGTGCCAAGGCGCGGAGGGCCAGCCGTTTCTGACTTTAATCACTTAGATGGAGTGACGGGCGATAAAGGGATTTATTCCACCGTTGAGGATATGCATCTTTGGGACAGCGCTTTAAATGAAGAAAAATTAGTCAAATCAAGTACTTTGGAGGAAGCCTTCACTCCACAACATACCATACCTACTACCCTTCCGAAAAACTATGGATTTGGTTGGCGTCTAACACAACTCGATAATGGTGAGTGGCTTACCTACCATACGGGATGGTGGCATGGATTTAAAAATTACTATCTTCACAATCCAAAAGACAATTCATCCATCATAATTTTGGGTAATATGGCTGGACATTCTTTGGGAAGAGTTAACGTAGTTCAATCGATTTTATACCCAGAAAAAGCAAATTTATTTATGAAAGGGGAATCACTTCCATTAGAATTCACCTCTGGCAACTAATTCAATACCTTATGAAAAAATTCATCTTATTAACAATCGCATGGTCTTGCTTCAGTATTTCAAGCTTTGGCCAAACAGATGATGACGCGATCAAATCGACCATCAATACCTATTTCGACGGATTCACCAAAGGAGATTCCGCGAGCTTGAATAAAGCATTTTACTCAGGTGCTTTATTAAGAAACCTAAATACATCCACTGGAAGAGTTCAAGACTCGCCCGTAAAAACCTTTATAAGCAAAATGCCAACAGGTGGGGTTAAGGCCACTGGAAAATTAATTTCCTACTCCTATGCTGGAACTTCGGGAATTGCGACTGTTGAGCTGCAATTTGCTGACTTCAAATACATTGATTTATTAAGTTTATTGAAGATTAATGATCAATGGAAAATTGTTTGTAGGGTTTACAGCCGAGTAGAATCGGATGTCCAATTAAAAGGATCTGCTGCTTCAGAAGCAGTCGCTGCTCCGGCCAAAAAGAATTCCGCTAATGCCAAACCAAAAAAGAATGATGGTTGGTAAAACCAAAATTTACATCCTACTCCTATAAAACACAAAAGGGAGGTCTTCATCTGAAGACCTCCCTTTTATTTTTGATCGTTTAACATCCTTACCAGTAGATAGGACCCTTGCCTAAATACTTTTCAGCAATGGGCATATAATAAGACTTTAATTCTTCAAAATTAGGGACAACAGGAGATTTCGTATATAAATCATATTGATTGAAATCCTTAATCCAAGCTAGATATTGCGCATCTTTTTCATTCAATAATGCCTGATAACTTCCACCGGTATGCCATGGATAAAACGAATGAAAACGAATCATCGCCATTCCCGCCTCAGGAATTGTATTCGTAGGATGATTTTTCAATACTTGGTATAAATATTCATCATGTCCCCACGCTAATTCTAAATTATCTAACCCACATCCCGGATTATAAATACCTAATTCTGAGTTAAAACGATCGACCAACATGTCTGGGTTTTCCTGATTGAATTCTGGATAAACACAGGTGTCAGGTAATTTACAACCTACGACAAATACATCGCCAACTAATCCCCACTGCTCTGCTTGGCTTGTTCCATCCTCATCAGAACCAAATAAATACATGGCTTTGCCTAAATCATGGATTAACCCAACCAATTGCATCCAATCCGGACGGCCATCTTGGCGTATTCCTTCAGCAGATTGCAATAAGTGAATAATGTTAGGAAGATTCAAATCCGGGTCGCTCACATCAATTAATGCATTTAAACGATCCATCATATCCCATAAATCCATCGGACGCTCAAAAGTCAAATACTTCTTTTTCATCCTTTGAACATAATCATACGTCTGGCGCGTACGCATCTTATAATAATGATCCTTTACGGCTGCAGTAATATCGCCTTGCTCGTAATTACGAAATTCGGATTTTTCTTTAACTATAGTTTCCATACAAAATGATTTGAGTAACCAAATTACAAAAATGATTTTAAAAACAAAAAATCAATGGGTCATTAAAGACAAAGCAATCGAGCTTAAAAGCATCAAGAAACCAAGAACAAAAAATATGGTAGGATTTAATACCGGGACAGAGTTGTCGCTTAAAGATGCTTCATAGGGATTTTCAGAAAGGTACCGAACAGGTATTTCTTGGCCAATCTCACAATTTTTTGCAATTCCCTGCTCAGCTTCTCTTCTAAATTCTAATCCATTCACATGATAGGCAACAATTGGAAAATAGATAGGAAAACGACCTGAATGATCGCCCCGTGCATATCGCTTAGAAATCTCAACAATCTTGCCATACGTTGTTTTGGAGTGAGATACCCATTTTGATCTCTTTTTATACAAGAAAATTCCAACCACAATGAGGGCTACGGAAATCAACAGAAACAGACTCAAAAATAAAGTCATCGAACCCTGAAAAGCTCCTGTTGGCCGACCTGAAATTAACAAAACTCCTTGTAACAACATATTCAATTTTAATGCATTCAGCTATAAAATCCCTGAATTTTGGCCAAAGCAACAACAAAAAAAAATTAAAATCAAATTTTGCAAATTCTCGATAAAAAAGCTTCAGGATCATAATCAAAGCACTTTTTACTCATTTTTGTCAGACATTAAAAAATAGGATTGAAATTTGATAAATTTTTATAAAAAATTGTACAATTCAGTCATTTTAGGTTTTAATTTTCATTGAGTTTCGCTAAAAAAATATTTTTATAAAATTTTTAATTTCATGCAAATTTGTATTTTTGACTTCCAACTAATCTGTAATTATGAAAAATACGATAAAATTCCAGCTCATTGCCATGATGTTTTTGATGTTCTTCTCTTGGGGAGCATGGTATGGCCAAATGAGTAAATATCTCTTAACAACATTGGGTGCGACAGGGGACCAAGTGGGCAATGCGTATACTACATTTTCCATCGCAGCAATCTTTGCTCCCTTTTTTGTCGGACTCATTGCAGATCGTTTTTTCTCAGCGCAAAAGGTGATGGGATTTCTTAATATTTTAGGTGGTGTCATTTTATATTTCTTGAGTCAAACGAAGGACCCTGAAATTTTCTTTTGGTACATTTTAGCTTACACACTTTGTTTTGCACCTAATTTGGCCTTGTCGAACTCCATTGCCATGAATCAAATGCAAAATCCTGAAAAGGAGTTTCCTGCGATTCGAGTGACGGGAACTATTGCATGGATCGTGGTAACTAATATTATTGGATTTTTAGCCTTAGGCGACAACGTGGCTATCTTTCAAATTGCCATGTACAGTTCATTTGCCTTAGGAATTTACGCCTTCTTCCTTCCAGATACCCCACCGAAAGCAGATAAAAATGCGTCGATTGGGCAAATCATTGGGTTGGATGCACTCAAATTATTCAAGGATCGTTCATTCTTGATTTTCTTTATATCATCCATTTTAATCTGTATCCCTCTCTCATTTTATTATGCGATGGCAAATCCATCCTTGACAGATTCACACATGACCAATGTTGAAAACAAAATGTCATTGGGACAAGCTTCTGAGGTTATTTTCATGCTCTTAATTCCTCTGGCTTTCATCCGCTTAGGAGTCAAAAAAATGTTAATCGTAGGGCTTGTTGCCTGGATTATTCGCTTCTTATGTTTTGGCTACGGAGATGGAATCCAAAGTGAATGGATTTTATATATCGGAATTGTTTTACATGGAGTATGCTTCGATTTCTTCTTTGTCACCGGACAGATCTATACGGATCAAAAAGCGGGCGAAAAGATCAAAAGCTCGGCCCAAGGATTAATTACTTTAGCCACTTATGGCGTGGGAATGGGCATCGGATCTAAATTATCAGGAATTGTTTTAGATATGTATACCAGCGGAGGTGTACACGATTGGAAATCAGTTTGGATGGTACCAGCCGCGATAGCTGCCTTAGTGCTTATTTTATTTGTGCTTTTCTTTAGCGAGAAGAAAGAAACCGCTTAAGTATTTTTTATTTTTCGAATCATCCAAAACAAGAGTGCCGGGAAAAAACGTTTGACAAATAGGCCCAAAGCCTCAAGCTTTCCGCCAATGAAAAACTCGTTTTTTCCGGTATTTATCGCATTCAAAATAGCTTCCGCTGTGACGGTCACATCTAAGCCCTTCGCTTGATTTGGATCCATTTTACCATATTTTTCTCCGTCTTCATTAAGTGCATGAATGGAAATATTGGTCTTAATGTATCCTGGTAAAATAGTGGTTACTCGAATTCCATCCTCATATACTTCGGCCCTTAAAGAATCGAAAAAGCCAATCAATGCATGTTTTGTAGCCCCATAAGCAGCTCTTCTTGGGGTGCTTATCCGCCCTGCCACAGAAGCGATGGGTATAAATCCTCCTGATTTTTGACTCTTAAATATGGGTAAAATCGCTTGAGTTAAAGAAACGATGGAGAAGAAATTAACCTCAAATAATTGTCGGTAAACGTCAAACTTCGTGTTTTCGATAAACGACCTTTGGCTTACCCCTGCATTTAAAATAACGAAGTCTATTTTTCCATAAGTCCTTATCACTTCATTCACTTTCTCCTCATGGACTGATAAGTCGATCATGTCAAAAGGCATCACATGTGCCATGGAACCATACGATTGACAAGCGTCTGCCACACGATTCAATTCGGATTCTCGTCGGGCCGACAAAACAAGTTTCGCTCCCTGGCGAGCAAAGGCATAGGCTAAAGCTTCTCCTATTCCGGAAGAAGCTCCTGTGATCCAGACTATTTTATCTTTAAAATCCATAGGTAATTTTAATAAAATTTTATCAGTCATTTGATCTTAATTATCAGTTTTTATTCTGCTAATATGGTCGAAAACACATAGCTTTACTAACTTTTCAAAAGTTAGTAAAGCTTGAAATGGGGGTCTTATTTCAACATTTTTTTGAAATTTTAATCGTAATTAAATTAGCAAAAATCTCTTCTAATTAGGCGTTATTTATAAATATTTTGACGCTGAAATGACTAACATCACCTCACATTTTCAAGTTCTTTGAAAAAGTCGGCCATGGGATTTACTTCTAATCGCAGCAATTTTTGCCAAAGGCGAACCGCTTTGGTCATCAAACCACTTTCAATCAAAAAGCCATCATGGCCATACAAAGAATCGATTACTTGAAAGGATGCATCAGGGATATGCTTGGCTAAAAATTCTTGTTCAACGATGGGGAATAACGCATCTGATTTAATGCCGATCACTAAGGTTTTAGATTGGATAGACTTTAAGGCAGCCACCACCCCACCGCGATTTCTCCCAACATCTTGAGAATCCATCATCGTAGATAATCGATAATAGGAAAACGCATTGAAGCGTTTGGCTAATTTATCGCCTTGGTATCTTTGGTAAGAAACAGCTCTTAAATTTCCACCCATGGAATTTTCTTGACGCGCTTGAGTAATTTGATATGTTTCATAATTTCGATAGGAAATTAATGCCGTAGCCCGAGCAGCTTTCATGCCATTAATTCCTGCCTGAGCATTCGATTCGGTCCATGTCGGATCTACCTCGATGGACATTCGTTGAGATTCATTAAAAGCAATTCCCCAAGAAGAATGCACCGCATTGGTCGCAACTAAAATCAAATTATCGATCAACTCTGGCATCATAATAGCCCATTCTAGGGCTTGCTGCCCACCCATAGAACCTCCAATACACGTCTTGATCTTCCTGATTTTCAAATGCTTTCTCAGCAATTCGAAGGAATTGACCACATCTCGAATCGTTACATCAGGAAATGTATGAAAATAAGGTTGGCCCGTCAGGGGATTTACCGATAAAGGACCGGTGGACCCATAATGAGACCCCGGGATATTCACACATATAATGAGGTTATTTTCAGGGTTGAATAATTTTCCTGGTCCAACTAGGCCTTGCCACCACTCGGCTACATCGTGGCTACCCGTAAATGCGTGACAAATCCAGATGATGTTATCCTGGGCAGCATTTGATTTTCCCCAAGTTTGATATACTAAATCAAAACTGGGAAATTGGAACCCATTTTCTAAAATGAAGGTGTCGGTAGAATGATAATGATGAATTTCTGCTTGCATACAACATAACATTATATTTCCCTAAACAGGCAACCGCCTGGGGTAGGAATTAGCACCGGGGTCAATTTCTTGACGGGTTGCCAGAAGTTCACAGAGCCTAGTCTCTCCCTTCTTCTTTATAATTCAATGGCAATCAGCTACTGAATGAGGATGCAAATTAACGGCGGGATTAAGGAAATTCCAAAAATTGAGGGCTAAAATTTATTTTAAAGCCACAATTATCAGATATTTGTCCCATGATAAAAATATTTATTTTTTATTTCCTGATAGGCCTAGGAGTTTGGGGAATTAGCCAAAGTTCCTTAGCCCATTTCCTACATCCTGATTTAAAATTTATCTTTGTATTTCTATTATTTCAATCGTATCTGACCCTCCAATTGGCTCAATTTGGACAAAAAAATGAAGGCGAGAAGTTTGTACAATTCCAAACCGCTTCGTTTGCCATTCGATTTATTTTGAGCATTCTCTTTATCGCATTTTTTGCCTATTCCCATACCCCACAAATTTATTTGTTTGTAGGCAACTTTTTTGTACTCTATTTATGTAGTTCAAATTTTGAAATATTTGGTTTGCTTCGTAACTTGCGACGTTTTTAGAAATCCCGAAGAAAATTTTCAGGTTTTTTATGGACAAAATTCAGTTAATCAACGAATTAGCAAAAATTACAACAGAAATTATTTTTAAGAGCGAATGAAGATGCCGATGTTTACTTATTTCAAAAAAATGTATTTTTCAAATATAATCTTAGGATTTTTGTTTTGCTTGACCAGCCTAACTGTTTGGGCAAATGAGAATGAAGCGGCGCAAAAACTTGCTCCAACAGAAGCGACAAGTAGCACAGAAGCTCCAGAAGAAAGTAAATCAGAAAAATTCGATCCCGGTAAATTAATCATGCATCACATTGCTGATGAGCATGAGTGGCATTTCATGACGATCGGCCATACGCACATCACGCTTCCATTGCCATGTATCGTATATTCAGAATCAAAAGGCTTATCGGTTTTTTCATCGGCTAATTTTAAAAATGAACACCACGAGGAAGTGCCATATCAAGGTTTAATGTTGGAACATGGTAAAATTCATGCGGAGAATGGAGAACATGTGTATGATTTTTCAATCACCAAAAATGTTGCTTCTCTTTTAATTTCAGCTATTTTATTGCTTACTATCTTCATAGGAATTGGCAAGAGATACCAAGAAAATCCACACAGAGCACCTAAAGGAATGCAATCCCTATTTGAGCCTGTCATTATTTTTGTCCGTGATGAAATTGCCAAAACCAATATTGGCGAAAAGCATTATCGTCGATTTATGCCATATTTATTGACCGTATTCTTTTTCATTTGGTTTAATAATATGTTGGGTTTAATTCCAGGAGGAGCCAATGTGACTGGAAATATTGCTGTAACACTCGTTTTGGCCATCATTGCTTTCGTGATTACCAATTTAAATGGCAAGAAAAATTATTGGTTACATATTTTTGCCATGCCGGGTGTTCCGAAATGGATGCTAGTAATTTTAACCCCAGTGGAAATTGTGGGCGTATTTATGAAGCCATTTTCATTAATGGTTCGACTATTTGCCAACATTACCGCGGGACACATCATTTTGTTAAGTTTGGTTTCTTTGATATTTATTTTTGAAAATGCAGCTTTAGGACTAGCAGTAGTTCCATTCTCACTTTTCATGAATGTCATTGAAATGATTGTTGCCGTGATTCAAGCCTACATTTTCACCATGTTAGTTTCGACTTACATCGGTGCTGCCGTAGAGGAGCATCACCATTAATTTGTAAATTAATTTTTTTATATAAACCCAAATCGTATGTCTATTTTATCGATTTTATTAGAAGTTTCTGTAGGTCTTGGCCTTGCAGGTATTGGTGCTGGATTAGCAGCTATTGGAGCTGGTGTTGGTATCGGTAATATTGGTGGTTCAGCAATGGAAGCCATTGCACGCCAACCAGAAGCCTCTGGAAAAATTCAAGGAGCGATGTTGATCGTAGCGGCTTTCGTTGAAGCTGTTGCCCTTTTCGCTGCTGTAATTTGTTTGTTGGTTACTTTAAAGTAAACAACCCTAAGAATCCTCTGAGGGATAGCCTCAGATTCAGGATTTGAAAAATTTTAAGCGCAATTTGAGACTCGTTTGGAGCCAAATTGCGCTTATTAAAATGATACTAATTTTTAAATTTATATAAGATATGGAGTTAATTACCCCAGACTTTGGATTAATATTTTGGCAGCTACTTGTCTTTGGAATTTTATTCTTTTTGCTAGCTAAATTTGCTTGGAAGCCCATCATCAATTCATTGGATGAACGTGAGCAATCCATTGACGAAGCCATCAAGCTTTCGGAAACTACCCGCAAAGAAATGGCTGAATTAAAAGCAGGAAATGAGCAGTTAATCGCTAGTGCACGTGCTGATCGTGACGCAGTGATCAAGCAAGCCAAAGAAGCAGCAGATGCCATGATCGCCCAAGCAAAATTGGATGCTCAAACGGCAGCAGCCCAAGAAATAGATAAAGCAAGAGTTGCTTTTGAGCAAGAGAAAGTAGCCGCTGTTAGTGCCATTCGTCAGGAAGCGGCAAATCTATCTTTAGAATTAGCTGAAAAAGTGCTTAAGAATCAGTTAAAAGATAAATCAGCCCAAGAAAAATTAGTCTCTGACTGGATTTCGGAAGTAAAATTATAATTGAAACATCGTTAAAATAAGTAAAAATGTCTGAATTAATTGTTGCCCATCGATACGCTAAATCACTGCTCGACTTCGCCATTGAAAAAAATGTAGTGGACGCCGTTTATACAGACATGGTTGGATTTAAAGAAACATGTGAAGGGAGTAAAGACCTTGTATTGGCCCTGAAAAGCCCTATCATCAAGCATTATACCAAATTAGCCATTTTAAATAAGCTATTTAAATCCATATTTAATCCCGTTACCTACTCAATCTTTGTAATCATTACCAACAAAAATAGAGAGAGTATTTTGCCTGCCATAGCGAAGCAATTCATCAATCTTTATACTGAATTCAAAGGCATCCAAAAAGCGGACATTACAAGTGCCAGTCCATTGACTGAAGATCAAAAGAAAACAGTGACCAAAATTGTAAAAGATTATACGGGTAAAGAAGTACAGTTAACGGAACACATTGACGAGTCATTAATTGGCGGTTTCATTTTACGTGTTGGTGACCAACAAATTGACGATTCCATCCGCAGAAAATTGAATGATTTGAAAGTCACTCTAGCGTCTTAAACTTTAAAGCCTTTTCAAAAGGCTTTTTTTATACCCTCTAAAATGAAAAATCTAGCGTTATTTGCAGGTTCGATTTTTGCCGCAACGTCCGTTGCCATAGGCGCCTTCGGAGCTCATGCTTGGAAACCTTACCTAGTGCATATAAATCGGCTGGATACTTTTGAGACAGCGGCACAGTATCAAATGTATGGAGGATTGGCCCTCATTTTATTGGGCGTTTTGCAAGCAAATAGGCCCAGTAAAATGCTAAAAATAGCCAGTTATTTTCACATCACGGGCTCGATTGTATTTCCAGGATCTTTGTATTTGATTTGCGTTAGCCAACAATTATTTTGGGGAGCCATAGCGCCGATTGGAGGATTAGCGTTTATCCTTGGATTTGCATTGATGGCTTTTGATGCGATTAAAAAGGACTAGTGCCTCATCACTAATTCCAAACTGTGCCAAACAATTTCCCCCATGGTTTGGCAGGCCAAAAAACGATCATCATTGTAATGCTTGGCCAATTCAGATTTTAGTTGATCTACATTCTCCGCAGGAGCTATCTCATCTTTCGACATCACATTCATCAAATCATATACGCGCTGGCTCTCTGATTTTAATCGACTAGCGATCATCGAGCGTTCCTCAATTTGGTATTGCCAAACAGATTCGGGAGTCATATACTTCATCCCAAGTTCAATCAATGGATTGTTTTGTTTAAAATACTGCGGCAGGTACACCGACTTCTTTCCCTCGTAACACTGTTGGTCAAAATCGATCGGCCGAATGCGGTAATAAATTTCCTCAAAATCAGGCGTGGTAATGACCACATAATTGGCACTATGCATATCGCCCAATAATTGCACTAAGCAGCGTTCATTGAATTTAACGAATTCCTTTGCCAGGCGGATAGGTGCCTCCAAATCAGTCTCTAATTCCTGCTGGAGAAATATGTCGCCAGGAACGCCTGCAATATGCTCTTCCACCAAAGTATTTTCATGGGTCACATAATTGATCCGATTGGGGGATAAAATATGTTCCAGTTCTAAGCCATACACCCGCGACGCATCGGCAATTTTAATGTAGAAATAATCAAAGTTATCATTGACCCGATTAACAATCCGAATCCGAAAAGGATGCGTATTTCCATAGGTGCAAAAATCCACTCGGTCGATCACCAAATGCTT
>CANIYB010000056.1 GCA_947471105.1 Cytophagaceae bacterium | reverse complement strand
GTAATGGATTCACCATTTATTTTGGCGATAAAATGATCTTGCGAACAGGCAAATTTTAGCGTGATATAGGGTTTTTTCTCCCGCTGAAAATGGAAAAATTTTCGATTTAATTCTTCCCCTTTTTCAGCCAGTAATCCTACCTCAACTTCAATTCCTGCTGCTTTCAATTTTGCAATTCCTTCACCGGCAACAATAGGATTAGGATCCATGTTACAAATGACCACGCGCCTCACTCTACTTTTGATTAATAAATCGGCGCATGGAGGAGTTTTACCATGATGTGAGCAAGGTTCTAAATTCACATAGACGGTAGCGCCTATGATTTCTGAAGGATTAATCAGGGAATGTACTGCATTCACTTCGGCGTGTGCCTCGCCGTAATTTTGGTGATGACCTTCGCCGATGATGATCTCATCTTTTACAATGACACAACCTACTAACGGGTTAGGAGCAACGAACCCTGAACCCATGATAGCTAAGTCTAGGGCTCGTTGCATCCAAAATATATCCTTATCCAATGACATGATTGGCCTCTTCCACAACCTCTTCTTTTGATTTCTTGAAATTACTTGACATAAAACTATAGATGGCAGGTATTATATACAAGGTTAATGTCGTTGAGAATAACATACCGCCTACAACCGCTATACCCATTGACACCCTACTTTTTGCTCCTGAACCTAAGGCCAGGGCAATAGGCAAAATACCCAAAATAGTACATAGAGATGTCATGACGATCGGTCTAAATCTGGCAGCAGCAGCAACCTTTACAGCTTCTAATTTAGATAAGCCCGTTTCTTTTTTCTGATTAGCAAATTCCACAATTAATATTCCATTTTTAGTCACGAGTCCTATTAACACAATAATTCCAATTTGCGAGAATATATTAAGTGTTTGGCTAAAATCCCATAAAGTTAACAGCGCACCGGCAACGGCTAACGGAACCGTAAATAAAATAATAAGTGGATCGATAAAACTTTCAAATTGGGCCGATAAAATCAAATAAATCAATAAGATAGCTAGCGCAAATGCGAATAATAAAGATGAACTTGATTCTTTAAATTCCTTACTTTGGCCATCATATGCGGTAGAGAATGATACATCAAATGTTTCTTTGGCTAATTTATCCATCTCATTCAATGCCTCTCCCATCGTCACACCTTTTGCCATTTGCGCCTGAACCGTAGCGGCAACATAGCGATTGTAGCGATATAGTTGGGGCGGTGTACTTTGTTCCGTTATTTTAACCAAATTGTCCAACTGAATTAAATCCCCGCGATTGTTTTTGACATACAAGGATTTTAAGTCTTTCACATCATTTCTTAAATCCCGATTGATTTGACCAATGATTTGATATTGCTTGCCATCCATCACAAAATAGCCAAATCTTCTGCCTGAGAGACCTAGCTGAAGTGTTTGGGCCACATCTTGAATCGATATTCCTAAATTTTGTGCTTTGGAACGATCAATTTCTAAACGCAATTCAGGTTTGGTAAACTTCAAATTGACATCCGAATTCTCAAACTTAGGGGACTCTCTCACCTTAGCCAAAAACAAAGGCATCATCTTTTTAAGTTTTTCAAAATTCGGTGCCTGAACCACAAATGCGATAGGCAATCCACCACCTCCACGTTGACCAGTAGAAAGAGTAGGATCTTGAATTAAAACGGCCTTTGCCCCTGTGAACTTTTTAATTTTAGGCTGCAACTCTTCCGCGATTGCTTGTTGGGATCTCCTGTTTTCCGGATCGGTCAACATGATACGCATACTTCCTGTGTTCGATCCTCCATTTCCAAAAGGCGGAGACGTGTAGGCATATATATTTTTTCTTTCATTATCAGGAATGGCTTTCATCAAGAAGTTTGACATTTCATCCGTGTAATTCAGCATATATTCAAAGGTAACCCCTTCAGGTGCTGTCGCATTTACTCTTAACATACCTCGATCTTCTAATGGTGCTAATTCAGATGGGATTGCACCTGTTTTAAATAGCGCATAAATAATTCCAAACAGGGAAACCACTAAAACCCATGCAAGCCAACGAGCACTTAAAAATGAATTTAGGGAGCTCTCATATGCGCGATTCAACCAGACAAAAAATGGTTCTGTTACACGGTAAAACCATGGCTTTGAGTGACCACCTTTTAAAAGTCTTGAACCTAACATTGGGGTTAATGTCAATGAAACAAAGGCTGATATTATAACGGATCCAGCGACAACTATTCCAAATTCACGAAATAAGCGACCCGTAATTCCTTGCAAGAAAATAACTGGCAAAAATACTGCAACCAATGTAACCGTGGTCGAAATAACAGCAAAGTAAATTTCCTTGGAGCCCTCTTGCGCAGCTTTCCATGGACTTAAGCCCTCTTCAATTTTGGAGTAAATATTCTCCAAAACCACAATGGCGTCATCCACAACTAATCCAATAGATAATACAATTCCCAATAAGGTTAATACGTTGATGGAAAAGCCTACCAAATACATAAAGAAGAATACTCCAATTAAGCTTACGGGAATTGCCGTCAATGGGATGATGGTCGAACGCCAGTCTCTCAAGAATAAAAATATAATGATTGTTACTAGTAAAATAGCGGTTAATATCGTTTCCTCCACCTCTACAATCGATCTTCTTACATAACGCGTGTTATCAAATCCTTCTTTTAGCAAGACATCATCTGGCATCGTCGTTTGAATCTGAATTAATTTCTTTCTAATTGAATTGACAATCTCAATTTGGTTTGAGCCAGGCTGAGGAATTACCGCGATCGAAATCATCGGGACATTATCCCGTTTAAACATAGTCTTTTCATTCTCAGAAGCTAAAACGACATCTCCCACATCCGAAAACTTCACGGATCGGTCCCCTTCTTCTTTGATAATCAAATTTTCAAAATCTTCCACAGTTGTCAACCTACCCTGAGTCCTAACCGTTAGTTCGGTATTTGCACCCTCGATACTACCTGATGGCAATTCGATATTTTGTTTGGTCAAAGCCGCAACAATATCTGGGGCCGTTAAACGAAAAGAAGCTAATCGGTCAGGATCAATATTCAAGCGCATCGCATATTTTTTCTCCCCCCACATTTGAACTGAACTTACCCCTGGAATCGTTTGTAATTTCTCTTTTACATTTCGAGTGGCGATCTCATTTAAATTTAAAATATTTCTCGTTTTTGACGACAAATTTAAATTATAAATAGGTCCTGAATCGGCATCTGATTTTGAAATTACAGGGGGATCCACATCTTTTGGCAACACGGCCATGGATCTAGAAACACGGTCACGCACATCATTAGCCGCATCCTCAATATTGACTGCAAGGTCAAACTCAACCGTGATACTTGATCGTCCATCCCTACTTGAACTGGTCAATGTTCGAATACCCGCAATTCCATTAATGGACTCTTCTAACGGTTCCGTAATTTGAGATTCAATAATATCAGCATTGGCCCCCGTATAACTAGTTTGCACGTTAACAACCGGAGGGTCCACGGATGGATATTCTCTAACGCCTAAGTAATTATAGCCAATGAGCCCAAATACAATAATTGTAATGGACATGACAATGGCCAAGACTGGGCGTTTAATACTGATTTCTGATAATGATGCCATCGTTTTATAGGTTTATACTGCCTTTAAGGCTAATGATTTACTAGTTAAAATTGTTTTTTGTAACTCTTCCCAAACTTCTAAAAATGGGAGTTCACGAGTACTTCCACTCGCATTAAAATAAATATTGGCTATGCCTCCTTTTTCCTGGTACGCACCTGAATAGGACATGTACTTCTTGAAATTAGCAAAATGTCCGCATAAAATTAAAGCAGGAATTTTAAAAGCATTCGCAATATGTGTGGGCCCAGAATCAATTCCTAAAAAAAAGCGAGCCGATTTTATTAACATACACGTTTCTTCAATACTTGTTTTTCCCACTAAATTCAAAAAGCTTTTGCTTGAATAATTCAATGGTTCATGGGTGCCAATTTCAACCACGTTAATTCCATACTCTATGGTTAACAAATCCATTAATTGAATCCAATTTTCATCAAGCCATTCTCTGTTCAGATCCGTCGATTTCCGATGTAAAACCCAGTAATTCCCATTAAATGGAAGCTTTAGTTTAGCCTGTTCTATAAAAATTGACGGTGCTGTTTGATCTAAATTTAAGTGACACAATCTTGAAAAATTACCCAGGAGATTACTCGATTTGTAATAATTGTGAATCGTTAAATCTATTTGTTCAGCATACGGATTCTCTAATTTTGTGCCAAAAAAAGGATCCTTCCTCAATTCATTTAAATGCAAATTATAGAACTCTGTAAATGCATTTTTTTTGGAGATTAAAATACTGAAAAGCAAGTTGGTTTCAAGAATGACCTTGGAAAGCCCAGGATGCTTAATTAAAACGGGAGCAAAGACTGGTTTTACGATCCAATAAATTTCTGCCTCTTGAAATTTCTTGTGTAACGCATCTAAAATGGGTTCGGATGCTACAATGTCTCCCAAATGTTCTGCCAACAAAATGCCAATATACGTCTTATTTGGATTGAATAATCGCTTTAAATAAATTGTCAAATTCAAAAATCCATAGGCTCGTATCGCACGAATTAAATAAGTTAATTTGCGGAATTTATAGGACCATAAAGATTTTGTCAAATAGATACTTGGCATTAGATTTTATTGAATCACTTCTTTTATTTCAACATCACCATCTGGTTTAACTTGAATAATTCCATTTGTGATTAAGGTATCGCCAATGGAAAGGCCAGATAAGATCTCAACGGTACGCTCACCACGTGCCCCTAGCTCAACTTTCTGAGGAACTGATTTTCCATTTTTTACAAGAAAAACTTTACTGCCTTTGGCCTCTGGAATAACCGATTCAGTAGGTATTAGTATGGCAGACCCTTTGCTTTTTAAAATCAAATTAACCTTAGCGTAGGCTCCAGGAACCAACAAGTTGCTTGGATTTGCCGATAAAGCTCTAATTTGTAAAGTACGTGTTAGTGGGTCTATTTTAGGATCTATCGCATATACTTTTCCTGTAAATGTCTTTTGCTCATTTTCAGTTGTAAATTCTATCGTACTTCCTTGACGAATTGCCGTTGCATATTTAGCAGGAATAGAGAATTCTATTTTCGCAGGATTCGTATTAGTTAACGTGGCAATCTTAGTGGCCGGGGAAATATAACTTCCCATACTCACATACCTAAAGCCAACTTTCCCTGCAAATGGGGCCTTTAAGGTTGTTTTTAAAATTTGTGATTTTAAATCTTCAATATCAGCAGAGATCGTATTCACAGAATTTACAGCAATATCATATTCCCTTTGCGATATAGCTTCTTTCTGTAAAAGTACTTTTTGCCTTCCTTCATTATCCTCAGCTAGCTTTTTATTAAACCCTAATTTTTTTAATCTAGCTTGTAACTCGTCATCGTTAATTCTTAATAATACTGTGCCCTTTTGAATATTATCACCTTCTTTGATGTTCAGTAAAATGATTCTTCCCGCTATTTCAGAGCGAATTTCGACTTCTTCGTTCGGCAATATACTTCCTGTAGAGCTTAAAATATCATCTAATTTAGTTGACTTGACTACAGTTACGATGACAGCTGTTTTTCCACTTTTTCCACCTGGACCACCTGGACCACCTTTTTCTTTTTCTTTACCCTTCATGTTATCTTTTGATTCTGAAGCGGAAAAAGTCTTTTTGATTTTAGGATAAAAAGCTAATCCTAAGATTAAAATAATCGCTGTTAAGCTGATGATTGTTTTCGTAAACTTATTCATGTATGCGTATTCAAAGGTTTATTAATTTTCTAAGATAAGGAAATTCGAACATTCTTGTATCCTCAATTGTAGGCAATTTTTATTTTAATTAGTTAACCAGGGCAAAATATGTTCATTTTGCGTTTGATTCATTACAAAATGGCTTTGGGCATTTCCAATGTTTTTTAAACTGGCCAATTTATGCAGGATAAAATGACGGTATTCATCCATGTCGGCCACCACTATTTTTAACAAAAAATCGCTTTGTCCAGAAACGCAATAACATTCTTGCACCTCCAATAATTCCATGACATCTTTTTCAAATTGATTTAAATATTCAGCTGCATGTTCTTTTAATGAAATATCGCAGAATACAGTCAGGGATTTACCCAATTTATTGGGGTTAATAATAGCCTTATAGCCAGTAATTACTCCATCTTTTTCCATTCGCTTAATTCGCTCATGGATGGGCGTGGCACTCATGCCCAAACGACTCGCCATTTCCTTATTAGACAAAAAGGCATCTTCGTGCAAAAAGGCAAGTATTTGTTTATCTATTTCATCTAATTTTGCCATCCTTTATTTCTTTTTTATTAAAGAGGCACCCACTGACACAATCCCTTCTAAGGTATCCATTCTCATGTTTTGCTGTAAACGTATTCGATAGGCACCTGATTTAGGAAACTTCAAATTTTTGAAAATGGTATAAGTATGACTATACATATCACCTAATCCTGAACCCTTGGGTTTGCCTGATTTTGCATCATAAAAAATGGCCTCAGCCTCCGCTTTTTTAAAACTTTTCCCTTCCTCATTCAAAATTTCAGAAATGAAATATAAATTATAGAAAGAATATGTATTCGTTTGTCGGATAGCCACTTGCATATCATATACTTGAGAAGTATCTGTAATTTGAAAGGGGACTTCGAATTTGTTTTTTTGTATCCAACCCACCTCACCCATCGATTGCCTTTCGTTGACAAGCTCATTTCCACTACAACCAAGCATTACAAATGCCAATAATAAGCCTATGTTACATGGTAAACTTAAGTGGGAATTAACTTGCTTAGATCTAAACTTGAGGAGTTTCAGGCGCATTTCCTGGTGGTCTTGGTTTAAATTTCTTTTTAAACTTTTTCTTAAATGGCTTTGGAGTGGCATTGTTTTCCGGGGATTGACTATCGCCAATCGGCCCATTGGGAACTGGAGTTCCTTCGCCGGTGCTTATTGCATCAGGACCTTTTTGATTTGGATTATTGGGCTTAGGTCTTTGTTGGAAATTTGGCCTTGGTCTATTTGGATCATTATCTCTAAACCGGTTTTCATTCGGCCCTTTTTTAAATCCGCCTTTATGTTTAGAACCCCCGTATTTTTTATCCATCCGATCCAAATCTGAATTTAACTGAGATAAACTCAATTTTTCAATCACCGGCGCATCTGGGTTTAGGTCTTCAAATGACTCTGGGATTATGCCCTTCTTATTTAAATCGATAATTTCTTGAACGCGGTCACAGGAAACAGGAATCCAAATGGCCTCTTCCCCTACAATTCCAAACCACATCATTCTTTTGAAAATATCTGTTTTTTGCAAAACAGCTTCTCCCTTTTTCGTTTTTATCCTTCCTTCGATCGTCGGAATGCCTTTTAAAGCATCCATATAAGTCTCTAACTCATAGTTTAAACAACATTTCAAACGACCACATTGTCCACTTAGTTTTACAGGGTTTAAGGATAAATTTTGATAACGAGCCGCGGCCGTTGTCACATTTTTAAAGTCGGTCAGCCACGTAGAACAACATAATTCTCTTCCGCAAATTCCTATACCCCCTAATCTTCCCGCCTCTTGGCGCAAAGAAATTTGTTTCATTTCTACCCGAATTTTAAATTCAGTAGCCAATAATTTAATTAATTCCCTGAAGTCAACTCGGTCATCCGAAGAATAATAAAATACAGCCTTGGTCCCATCAGACTGAAATTCAACATCAGAAAGTTTCATGTTCAATTTCAAATCCTGTATGATTTGTCGGCCTCGGTACATCGTAGGTAAGTCCCTAGCAATTGCCTGCTCATGCTTTTCTAAATCCTTTTCATTCGCAATTCGAACAATATTTTTTAGGTTTTCGTCGTCTTTGATTGACTTTTTAAGCAATTGGAGTCTAACAAGTTCCCCTTGCAAGGATACTACGCCCATGTGAATGCCCGTAGATGATTCGATCATCACTGGATCTCCCGTATGCAAAATAAGTTCGGTGGAATTTCTAAAGTATTCCTTTCTTCCTCCTTTGAATTTTACTTCTACGATCTGAAAACGTTGAAATTGAGGGACATCCAAATCAGATAGCCAATCAAAAACATTCATTTTGTTGCAGGCACCCGTGCCACAACTTCCATTGCTTTGGCAGCCTACAACTTCTCCTTCAACTTTTTTCGATCCACATGATCCTGTGGAGCACGACTTACATCCCATATTTTTATATGTAAATCAGCTATTAATTCTTAAATCTAAGAACATCTAAGCCGATATCTCGTCTAAAATTTTTACCCTCATACTTCGCCGTAATCGCCGCCTTTTGCGACTTTTGAATGGCATTTTCTAAGGTGTTTGAGGTACCTGTAAAGGCCATTACTCGACCTCCACTCGTCACTATTTCACCCCCTTTTTCCTGCGTTCCCGCGTGGACAATTAAGGCATCCTCTATTTTCTCTAAATTTGAAATGACAACCCCTTTCCTATAATTTTCGGGATATCCTCCAGCAACGACCATTGTCGTAACTGCGTACTGACTTGAAATTTGTAAAACTTGTTCACTCAAGGTACCATTTGAGGAAGCAATCAGTAAAGATAGGAAATCAGATTCGATTCTTGGTAATACTACCTCAGTTTCAGGGTCACCCATCCGAGCATTGTACTCGATGACATAAGGTTCGCCTTCATGATTCATTAGGCCAATAAATATAAATCCTTGGTATTTAATTTTTTCGGCATTAAGTCCATGCAAGGTTGGGTCGATCACTTTCGTTTTGACCAATTCCATAAATTTAGCCGTGGCAAATGGAACTGGGGAAACAGCTCCCATACCACCTGTATTCAAGCCTTCATCATTATCTCCAATTCGCTTATAATCCTTTGCCTCTGGCAGAACTACATAATTCTCTCCATCAGTTAAAACAAAAACAGAAAGTTCGATACCTCTTAAAAATTGTTCAATAACGACTTTCTCAGATGCAGCGCCAAATTTGGACTCCAAAAGCATTTCTTCCAGCGCATCTTTAGCCTCCTGTAAACTTTGGGCGATAATAACCCCTTTCCCAGCAGCTAATCCATCCGCCTTTAAAACAATAGGTAAACTTTGCTCTTCTAAATAAAGTAATCCGTCTTGAATAGTCTCTTTAGTGAATGTTTTAGAGGCGGCGGTAGGTATGCCGTAAGTGTGCATAAAATTTTTCGAGAAATCCTTGCTTCCCTCCAACTGCGCCCCATCTGAACCCGGTCCCACAATTCCTACGTGTTGTAAGTCTGCTTGGGATTCAATGAAATTTCGGATGCCCCGAACTAATGGTTCCTCCGGACCTACAATGACCAACTCAATATGATGTGTACGTATAGCAGCGACAATTCCCTCAAAATCAGTAACTCCTACGGCTAAGTTCGTTCCCAAATTAGCAGTTCCAGGATTACCGGGGGCAATAAATAAATGGCTCAACAAATTACTTTGAGAGATTTTCCATGCAAAAGCATGCTCACGTCCCCCCGATCCCAATATCAATACATTCATACTTAATGATAGTTCTAATTCGCTAATTCACTTAAAAACTTGATCCGCATTAATCGGAGCTCCTCCTCATTTACATCCTCAATGTTGCAGTTTTCTAATGCTGTGGCAATATTATCTGAATCTGCACTCATAAAATATTCGAAAATCTCATCCTGCTTGTCAGGCTCTATCACTTGATTAATAAAATAATCTAAGTTCAATTTAGTCCCTGAATAACAAATGGTTTCAATCTCTTGAATTAAATCCACCATGGAGATTTCCTTTTGCTCCGCAATAATATCTAAATCAATTTTACGATCAACCTGCTGGATAATATGTATTTTAATCTTCGATTTATTAACGGTCGATTTCACGACTACTTCCTTTGCCGTCTCTATTTCATTTTCTTCTACATATCGAATAATGGCATCAAGGAATTGTTTTCCAAATTTCACCACTTTCCCCATCCCGACTCCATTAATCTGAGCCATTTCTTCCTGTGTGGTAGGATATGTGGTGGCCATTTCCTCCAAAGATGGATCTTGGAAAATAACATAAGGAGGCAAATTCTTCTCTTTGGCTACCTTTTTTCGAAGGTTCTTTAATAACTCAAATAAAGCATCATCATACGCCTTTGCACCTAATGCTAAACTTTCCTCCGCATTTTCTAAGTCAATGGCCTCTTTTTCATAGTCATGATCTCTAGAAAATGTTAAAGGATGTGAGTCTTTTAAAAACGCATGGCCCTTCTCCGTAATCTTTAAAATGCCATAATTTTCAATATCCTTCTCCAACAAACCATAAATCAAAACTTGTTTGATAAACGAAATCCATGGCGATTTTACACTTTCTGGATTAGGCTCTTTCGCAGATCTTTTACGTAATTGCGGCTTTTTAGGATTTCCATCCTCATCTTCATCGTCCTCATCCTCCTCTTCTTCCACGACTTTATTCCAAGAAACTTCTTTCCCTACGCCAAAAACCGAAAGCTTGGCTTGTTCATTGCTGGTAATATATGGATTGCTTTTGCCTTCTAATACATCGGCAATATGCTCTGCCTCGAAATTTTCTCCTGTTTGTTTGATAGCTTCTAAAACCCAAGTTACCTCTTGTTCAGCCTTGTAGGTAGGTGTGGGGTGCATGCAATTATCGCAGAACCCGCAATTATCAGCCATGTACTCTCCGAAATAACCCAATAACTGTTTTCTTCTACAAACCCCTAGATTGGCATAATAAACCATTTCGGTCAACAATAACTTGGCGTTTTCTTTCTCAGAAACCGCCTTGTCCTTATTGAATTTGTCTAATTTTAAAATATCATCGTAGGTGTAAAACAAAATACACGTACCCTCTAGACCATCCCTTCCTGCACGACCCGTTTCTTGGTAATATCCTTCCAGTGATTTTGGGGCATCATAATG
>CANIYB010000055.1 GCA_947471105.1 Cytophagaceae bacterium | reverse complement strand
TTATAATATTGTATTGTCCATGAAATCTTCCAACACCCAAGTGATGGTGGAAGCTTATCGACTTTTAAGTAAAAAACTAGAAGAAGGTGAATTCAAAGCTTATCCTTTGCATTTAGGAGTGACTGAGGCTGGCGAAGGGGAAGATGGACGAATTAAATCAGCTGTGGGCATCGGTACGTTATTAGAAGATGGCTTAGGTGATACGATCCGTGTTTCTTTGACCGAAGATCCTGAGTTGGAAATTCCTGTGGCGCAAGAAATGGTTCGCCGATTGCAGAATCGATCTAGTAAATCTTCTCCGATTATTGCATTTAAAGGAAAAACGGATCAGTTCGACTCTCCTATTCATCCATTTTATTACGAACGTCGTCAATCAAATGAAATTTTAAATTTTGGTGGGAAACAGGTACCCCGGGTAATTGCCGATTTTTCATCAATTGCTGATTTGTCCATGGATGATTTGAAATCCATAGGTCATTTTTATTTGCCAGAGCCTGATAAATGGGCCATGAATGATTTAGGGGCAGATTATATATTTACAGGGGATCAACACGTTAATTTTATGCTACCGAATGGATTAAGACAAATTCAGTCTTCATCTGTTTGGATGTCACACCAAGAAAATTCAATTTATCCACAGTTTTCTTGGGATGAGTGGTGCGCGTCAACGAGTAAACATCCAACAGCTAATTTCATTAAATTAAACGCAGCTAGCCTTATAGGTGACTTAGGGATATTAGATAAGTTGAAATCAGAGAAGAATGTAATCATCATTTTACACTCTTACAATGAACATAAAATGCCTGAAATTAGGCGTGCATTTTTTGATTTAATGGATCATGCCATTCTTATTCCGGTGATTATTCATTTGGAATATGAGGAAGTTACAGATGAACAATTACAGATTTATGCACCTACAGATGCGGGAGCATTATTAATAGACGGATTGGGTGATGGCATCATGATATCTAGTTCAGGTGTCAAAAATACCCATGCACTTCGTAATTCAATTAGTTTTGGTACTTTACAGGCTAGTCGGGTTAGGATATCAAAAACGGAATATATTTCTTGCCCGTCCTGTGGAAGAACTTTATTTGACCTTCAAGAAACGACGGCTAAGATTCGCAAAGTGACTGATCATTTAAAGGGTATTAAAATTGGCATTATGGGTTGTATTGTCAATGGGCCTGGGGAAATGGCAGATGCAGATTATGGATATGTAGGAACAGGAAAAGATAAAATAGCGCTGTATAAAGGGCAAAATGTGATAAAAAAATCAGTACCGGCGCATTTGGCCGTTGACGAATTAATCCAACTTATTAAAGACCATGGCGACTGGAAGGACGCCCCTGAAAACTAAAATCATGAGCAGACTTAAAGAACAATTTAATCTAACGGAGGTCTTTACATATTTTGTTAGAGTATTCAAAAAACCAAAGCCTGGAGCGCCTACTAATTTCAATATTAGAACGATGCATACCATTAATAAAATATCAATCGTGATGTTTTTATTCTGTGTTTTAGTGATGCTTTATCGTGCCTTTCTTCGCTAATTAACGGAGCCCAAATTTACACCAATTTACTTGAGCGTATTTTAAGGCCTTTTTATCGGTCGTTTTGCTTTTCACGTAATCGCATAAATATTGGTATTCTTTAGGACCTGGAGCGTTGGGTAAAACATTGATTAAATTTTGAATCACTTTAATTCCTTCAGCCGCCTTTTTCTGCTTGAAATATAGGTTGCTCTCAGCTAACCAAGTTCTTCTGATAATGCCACTGGGATCCATTCCCGTCGTTTTCATTTGACTTTTAATCTTCGAAATACTTTTAGAATTCAAATTATTTATTTGAGAAGTTAGTACAATTTGAAAGATATTTTCATAAATCATCCGAACCATACTAGGGTCAAAGGTCTTGTTATAATCAGGTAAATGAGTGACAAAATAATCAAATAATTCATTGTCATGGTTCATCATGACCGTTTGAAGAATATTTAAAGTCCCTTGCGTCACGTATTGATTCGTTGGCAATACCTTAGCGTATTCATTCATCATCTTAATGTTAGTCAAAGTATCTCCCATGATTCTAGCATATTGAGCATAGTTCAATAAAAATGCAGGATTGCGATCACCTGATTTGAACTTTACAGGAAAACTTCCGACTTGCTCCTGTGGGTTAGCTGCTTTTTGGCCAATTAGATTTACGCTAATGACTGAATTATCTTTTTCGCCAAAAGCCTTTACTTGAACCACCTTCATTGTTTTAGGTTCAAAAAATATGAATGTCGGCGTTGCATTAATTATGATTTTATACTTTTTAAGAATCGCTAAATTGTCCGGATTATTGACATCCAATTGGAAATTGATAAAATTTGTATTGTAAACATTGCCAACTTGAGGTTGGGCAAAAGTTCCTTTAAATGACATACACACATGACAATCGGGAGCGTAGGCTTCAACAAACAGTAATTTATTTTGTTGTTTAGCCGCGTTTACAGCCACATTAAAATTGCTGGTTTTAATAAAATTAATCCCTTTTTGACCCATTGATAGGTGACTTAAGGCGATTAGAATAATCAAATGTTTAATCAATTTCATCTTCTTTTATTTTGCACCCTTTTCAGCTTCTAAAATTTCTTTTTGTAAATGCGTAGACAAAGTCCGACATACTTGCTCTATTTCTTGTGAAAAATATTCATCTCCAGTGGCTTGAAGCGAGGCTTCAGATACCGTTCCCATGATCTCAATAAAAAAGCGTTTCATATCCAATACTTCCATGTCCTTCGTCCACAAGGGTAAAGTTAATGTTCCTTTATGGTAAGGATCCCAAGTAGCTACTAAAATTGCTTTGGTTTCCTCTATGCCTTCGTTTGGGTTGTCGGTAGCAGACCAAGAAATATTTTCGGGAATATTTTGATCGTCTAACTGGATTTTAAAATTTATTTCTGAGTGTTTCATTTATTAAGGGTGCTTTTTCAAATCTTGGGTGTTAATCAATCCCAAATAATCCGTATTTTCGTACAAAAGTAAGAAAACTTAATGGTTCGAGCAGAAATTATTACAATTGGGGATGAGATTCTTTATGGTCAAATATTGGACACGAACACCCAATGGATCAGTTTTGAGTTAGATAAATTAGGGATTAAAACGATTCGAAAGTCGTCTGTCGGCGATTCTGCTGAAGAAATAACCACCATTCTAAATGAATCTAAATCTAGGGCTGATGTTGTATTCATTACTGGAGGTCTTGGTCCTACGAAGGATGATTTAACAAAAAAAGTTTTAGCAGATTTTTTTAATTGTGCATTGGAAATGAATGCGGACGCCCTAAAAGACGTCACTGAATTTTTCCTGAAACGTGGGCGTGAATTGACAGATATTAATCGGGATCAAGCGCTGCTGCCTACCAAAGCCCAATTTATTCCCAACAAGCAAGGTACTGCTCCTTGTATGTGGTTTGATGAATTTGGGGTTATATGGATCTCAATGCCTGGTGTTCCTTTTGAGATGAAAGCCATCATGGAAAATGAAGTTATTCCAAAATTGGTTTCACATTTTAAGACCCCTATTATCTATCATAAAGTGATCAAAACGATTGGTATAGGTGAATCTTATTTATCGGATTTAATTCAAGATTGGGAGTTATCTCTTCCAAAACACATTAAATTAGCCTATTTACCCTCTCTTGGTATTGTAAAGCTTCGACTTACGGCTTTTGGTGACAACCTTGAAATTTTAAAAGAGAATGTAGAAGATCAAATATCCACTTTAAAAACCCAAATTAATTCTTATATTTTTGGGTATGAAAAAGATGAAATTGCAGAGGTGGTCGGCCATTTATTAATTAAAAATAAATCCACGATTGCGGTAGCTGAAAGTTGCACTGGAGGACATCTTTCTCATCAATTTACTCAAATTCCAGGCTGTTCGGTATATTATGTGGGTGGGGTAATTTCATATTCGAATGAGATTAAAAAAGATATTTTACATGTTTCGGATTCTATTTTAAACATAGATGGTGCGGTGAGTGAATCATGTGTATCCGCAATGGCAAAATCAGTTAGAGAAAAATTTAAAACTACTTATGGGATGGCGACTTCCGGGATTGCTGGACCAGATGGCGGAAGTATTGAAAAACCGGTAGGTACTGTCTGGATTGCTTTGGCTTCTGAAGGTGAAGTAATCACAAGAAAACTACAATTAGGCGGTAATCGATTACAAAACATACATATGACCTCTTTAAATTCATTGAATTTGATTAGGCGATATTTATTAAAAGATTTATCTTAGTGGTATGGCTATAACGGAAATAATAATGCCCAAAATGGGTGAAAGTATCATGGAAGCTACTGTTTTAAATTGGTTAAAACAGCCTGGTGATTATGTTGAAGCAGATGAATTTATTGTCGAAGTAGCCACCGATAAAATTGATACCGAAGTACCCTCTCCTATAGCTGGTTATTTGAAAAAAGTGTTAGTTCCAGTGGGCAGCATCGCTGAAATAGGTAAACCTATCTGTATCATAGATTCTGTCATCACTTTAGATTCGAATGAGGTTATCAATGATTCTTATTCCATCATTGAAGATGAAACGCTTGCTAATTTGACCGATTTGTCATTGGGTAGTTTTAACCCTAATTCGGGTCAATCCAATCCTTGGATTTCGCCATTGATTAAGCAAATATGCCAACAAGAAAAAGTATCTCAACGTGAATTAAGTGAAATTGCGGGTTCAGGTTTAGATAATCGAGTGACTAAAAAAGATGTTTTAAATTACATTGCCATTCGGAATTCAAAAAGGGTGATCGCTTCAGGTACCTTAAGTCAAGGGACTGGTTTGCGTTTACCAGGAGATGAAGTATTTGAAATGGATCGAATGAGGAAAATGATTTCCGAACGAATGCTCGATTCTAAAAGGATTTCTCCCCACGTCACTTCATTTTTAGAAACAGATATGACCGCTATGGTTCAATGGCGTGAAAAAAATAAGATTAAATTTCAAGAAAAGTATAAAGAGCCCATTACTTACACGCCGTTGTTATTTATGGCGACAGCTTTGGCCATTAAGGATTTTCCTGGAATGAACATATCAGTCGAGGGTAATTTCATTGTCCAACATGCCCAAATTAATATTGGAATGGCTGTAGCATTACCTAATGGCAATTTAATTGTACCTGTTATTCACGAAGTAGATAAATTATCATTAGTCGATCTAACTAAAAAAGTAAATGATTTATCGAACCGAGCAAGGTTAAATAAACTGAAGCCAGCGGATTTAGAAGGAGGTACATTTTCAATATCGAACATCGGCTCCTTTGGTAATTTAATGGGCACTCCTATTATCGTTCAACCTCAAGTTGGTATTTTAGCTTTTGGCTTAATTGAAAAAAAGGCCTCAGTAGTGAGTCGGCCAGAAGGTGATTCAATCGAAGTGCGTCAAAAAATGTTTATTTCACACTCTTATGACCATCGGATTATTGACGGTAATCTAGGAGGAGGTTTTCTAAAAAGAGTATCTGATTATCTAGAGAAATTCAACTTCCCTGAAGAAATCTAAAAAGCCCTCGTTAAAGGGCTTTTATCTAATTTAAAATTTTGCGTCTGCCGGCTTAATATTGGGTTTGATTATTTTGACCCACGTTAATAGTTTAATCAAGGGATATGTAGGGTCAAACTCAAACCATTTGGAAGCAAAATTCACTTGGTTCGGCAACTTATGATGATTATTTTGAAATAATTCCCCCATCATAATTACGTCAAATACCAATGAATTTTTAGAATGATCATGGTTATCATAATTTTGGTAGCCATATTTATGACCTGACCAATTTACGATTGCGCCATGTACGGGGCCCATTAAAAAATGCACAGGTAACAAAAGGAAGAATAACCAATGCATGTCAAAATACATGAAGGCAATGATATAAAATGAGGCATAAGCCACACCCCAACCAACACGAGAAATCCATGAATCACCAATCTTTTCAATTGTTTTCGACACGGGGTAATCATGCTCAAATCGCTCTTCTACATTACTTTTTCTATTTAAAACTGCATTATAAATGTCCTTTGTTTTCCACATCATCGTAAATACATTGCTTGAAAACATAGGAGAATGTGGATCTCTTTTTGTGTCTGAAAAAGCATGGTGCATTCTATGTAAGATTGCATAGGCCCTAGGACTTAAAAATGAAGAACCCTGAGATAAATAGGTCAAGAAGTAAAAGAATTTTTCCCAAAATTTATTCATGACAAACATTTTGTGCGCTGAATACCGATGAAGAAAAAATGTTTGGCTAAATAAAGAAATATACCAGTGTATAATGAAAGCGGGAAGAACTAATTGCATTTTTAGGTTTATATTTTAGTTACAAATATAATAAGCATTTTAACACTCTTTTTGTTTTGACTATTTTAAATACTTGATTTTTATCATTTTTAAGGATTGTTGAACGCAAATTGAATCATATTGGCTCCCATCTTTAACGCTTCTTGGTGTTTTTCTACAGGATCCGAATAGGTGCCCACATCTTCCCATCCATTTCCCAAATCACTTTCATACGAATAAAAGCATATGAGTCTTCCCTTATAAATTAGACCAAATCCTTGTGCGGGTTTCCCATCATGCTCATGAATTTTAGGTATTCCGGTTGGAAAATTATAAGTCTGGTGGTAAATAGCATGGGTAAATGGCAGTTCCACAAATTCTAAGGAAGGAAATACTTTTTTCATTTCCCTTCTGATATATACGTCCAAGCCATAATTGTCGTCTATATGAAGAAAACCTCCTCCAAGTAAATAGGTCTTTAAATTTTGAATTTCAGATTCATTAAATAATACATTCCCGTGTCCTGTTAAATGGATAAACGGATAATTGAATAATTGTTTACTGGATAATTCTACTGTTTCAGGTGTATTTGAAAGCTTTAAAGGTAGGTTTGAATTGCAAAAATTGATCAAATTGGGTAATGAAGTTTTATTTGCATACCAATCTCCTCCCCCAGAATATTTCACTTTAGCCAATTTTATTTGACCTAAGAGGGTCGAACTACAAAAGAAAAAATATACGATTAATACTTTATTCATGGAGCGAATGGATCAAATGAACACTATGAGTAGCGGCGATACAAGCTGTTTCTGTTCGTAAAATAGCTTTTCCTAAACTAAACGGATGCCAATTATTTTTGATCAAAGAATCACTTTCCTCAGCTGAAAAATCACCCTCTGGTCCTATCAGAATATTTAAATTAATGTTTTTATGTAAAATTTTAAATAGAGGTTGGTCCACTGGATCCGCAATATGGGCAAACAAATATTGGTTTGAAGAATCTTGATTATTGGGTAATGGAATGATTTCTTTGATCGAAACCATCGACTTAATCTCTGGCAAAAATAAATTTTTTGATTGTTTTAGAGCCGAAATAGCAATTTTCTCTAATCGATTTAATTTTATTTCTTTTCTTTCGGAATAACGTGAATGAAAAAATCCTATTGAATGGATACCTAGTTCAGTACACTTTTCAACCATCCATTCCATTCGCTCCATTTGTTTGGTTGGGGCGACCCAAAGAGAAATAGAATAAGCTGGATTTTTAACCTCTTCTATGACGCTCAATGACCTGAAAGTGGTTTTCTTTGAATCTACAAATTCTAATTCTGCTTGATAACGTTTTCCTTTTCCATTCAAAATGTGAATTTGATCCCCATTTTTTAAACGCAAAACTTTACAGGCATGGAAAGATTCTTCTTCACTTAGAAAAGACTTTAATTCAGGCTCCGATGCATAAAAAACCGGACAGCTCATTTACTCTTCCTCTGTTTTAAATGAATACAATGAAGAATCAAGCTTTAAGCTATTAGAATTAAAATCTGAAATGAATTTTTCAATGACTTCGTCTTCTAATGCGGCTACGTATAATGCGGCTTCTAAGCTTATTCCAAAATCAAAATCTTCATCTAGCTCAACGTACTCGCTTACTTTGATGTCATCATTTTCTTCTATTTCGTCAATGATTTCTAAAATCATCATTTCCACTTCATCATCTAAAACTTCATTGGCAACGTAAGTTTCATCTCTATTTTCAATCGGAACGTATAATGGAAATTGCTCGATGGCCTCACGCTCAGCTTCCTCATAGATTGTACTAGAGTAATGCAATTGAAGTGTGCAAAGAATTGCATCGTATACAACTTCTTTCTCTTTATAATTACCTACAAATTGAATATGAACCATTTCTTTATCATTCCCCATAGGAAGATCTTCGTCATCTATGACAATAAATGATTTGTTTTCTGCCGCACACAGCGCTTTCAGGTTAGCTATTTCTTCAGCTAAAAATCCAGGATTATCTTGTTTCAACATGTGGATTATTGGCTATTTAATTAATAATAATTCTCTATACTTGGGTAATGGCCATTCATCGTCGTCAACAATAAGTTCTAATTTATCTACGGCATACCTGATTTCCTCGAAGAATCCTTTTACATTAATTCCATACATCGTAGCTCTTTCTTCTAAATTCTCAATGTTATTAGCTGTTTTTCTAGCCTCAGTCATTTCATTTTGAAGACGAACAATCGTGGATGTATACTCAGATATCTTTTTAATCATTTCGATCGTTGGCGCAAAATATTGAGGATCTATGCCAATTTCTTTCTGACCTTTTACATTTTCTACTAATTGAGTTTGATATTTTAATGAAGTCGAAACAATGTGATTGATCGCCATATCTCCAATCACCCTTGACTCAATTTGAATTTTCTTAATGTAATTTTCTAATTCAATTTCATGTCTTGCATGCATCTCTTCTTTAGAATAAATTCCATGCTTTGTAAATAATTCAATGGATTCTGGTCTAGCATACACGGCTAATGCCTCAGGAGTTGACTTTAAATTGGATAACCCTCTCTTTGCGGCCTCTTCTACCCATTCTTCTGAGTATCCATTTCCTTCAAATCGTATTTTTTTGGACTCTTTGACATATTTCTTAAGGACTTCCATAATGGCTAATTCCTTTTTAATTCCTTTTTCAAGAATTACTTCTACTTCTTTTCTAAAAATGATTAATTGGTCTGCAACGATCGTATTCAAGATTGTCATGGGTGCTGCCGAATTAGCAGAAGAACCCACCGCTCTGAATTCAAATTTATTTCCCGTGAAAGCAAAAGGAGAAGTCCTGTTTCGGTCTGTATTATCTAATATTAATGAAGGGATTTTATTGATACCTAATTTCAAATATACATTATCCCCTTTTTCTAAATGAATATCATCTAAATCACTCATATTCTCCATCTCATCTAATACTTGGCTCATGGTAGAACCTAAAAAGACAGAGACAATTGCCGGAGGAGCTTCATTTGCGCCTAAACGATGTTCGTTTCCTGCGGAAGCAATCGACGCTCTTAATAAATCTGCATGATCATGAACTGCTTTTAACGTATTCACAAAAAAGGTTAGAAAACGTAAATTTTCTTTTGGTTTTGAGGATGGCGCTAATAAATTAATCCCTGTATCGGTCGCTAATGCCCAGTTATTATGCTTTCCACTTCCGTTAATTCCTGCAAATGGTTTTTCGTGAAATAATACTTTAAGTTTATGCTTGGTTGCTACTTTGGACATCAAATCCATCAATAAAGCATTGTGATCACAGGCTAAATTGGCTTCTTCGAACGTGGGCGCTACTTCAAACTGAGCAGGTGCCACTTCATTATGTCGTGTTCTAACTGGCATTCCTAACTTCATAGCCTCTATTTCAAAATCTACCATAAAGGAATTTACGCGATTGGGTATTGATCCAAAATAATGATCTTCTAATTGTTGGCCTTTAGCGGGAGCATGCCCAAAAACTGTTCGGCCAGCCATCATTAAATCGGGTCTTGCATTAAATAATGCTTCGTCGATGACAAAATATTCTTGCTCAGCTCCTAAAGTTGGGATGACCTTACTGATATCTCGGTTGAAAAAATCTTTGATAACGGCTGTGGCAGCTTTATCAACTAATTCGATGGATTTCAATAAAGGTGTTTTATAATCTAACGCTTCACCAGTGTATGAAACAAAAACGGATGGAATACATAAGGTCGCTGTGCCTGCTGCATTTTCCATGATAAAAGCGGGGGAAGATGGATCCCAACCGGTATATCCTCTTGCCTCAAATGTGGACCTAATTCCGCCATTTGGAAATGATGAAGCATCTGGTTCTTGTTGAACTAAAGCGGAACCCTTAAATTTTTCTACCGCCTTACCTGTGCTTAAATCTATATCGAAAAATGAATCGTGTTTTTCCGCTGTCGTACCGGTTAATGGCTGAAACCAGTGGGTATAATGTGTAGCACCTTTTGAAATAGCCCAAGATTTCATGGCAGCAGCCACCTCGTCTGCCGCATCTCGGTCAATTTTAGTTCCAGAATTTATGGCTGTATTGATTTTCAAATAGGCTTCTGGAGATAATAATGAACGCATTACCTCATCATTGAAGGTCATGCTTCCATAATAATCCGTTACTTTTTCAGTTGGTAATTTTACATGCGTATTAGCGCGAGATTGAGCTAATTCTAATGCCTTAAATCTAGTAATTGCCATAATTGTTCATCTTTATTATACAAAGTAAAAATAGCCAATTTATACCAATAATGGTAAATAATTATGAAAGGAATTTATATTATATAATTTTCATGGAAATAATTAAATTTTTTTAATAAAATTAAAAAATAGGTTGATAATCGTATAAGATTTTCAATAAAATCGTTGCAATTGTTAAAATCAAGTTTAAATTTGTATTGAATTGAAAAATAAATGTATTTATTAATAAAAACACGTTTAAAGTTATGGCTAAGTCTAAATTGGAGTACATTTGGTTGGATGGTTATAAACCTACCCAGAGTTTACGTTCTAAAACTAAAATCGAAAATAATTTTAGTGGAAAGTTAGCGGATTGTGATATGTGGTGTTTTGATGGTTCATCTACGGAGCAAGCTCCAGGTGG
>CANIYB010000054.1 GCA_947471105.1 Cytophagaceae bacterium | reverse complement strand
TTACCAGAAATACCCGCAAAATTTTCTACATAGGAATACCAAGGATCAATATCCTTGTAATTGATGGGCCAAGGCGTGGCGTATCCATCTCGAGCCGGACCATCAAAATCGAACTGCGACCAGCGTTGTGTTTGCCTAGCCCAAAGCAATGATTTACCACCTACCTGATATCCGCGTATCCAGTCAAAAGGTTTATCCTGCTCATAGGGATGTTCATTGTCTTTGACAACAAAATGTTTCGCATCTTCCTTAAAAATATAGCATTTACTGGCAATAGGGTTTGCGTCGATTTCTTCTTGGGTCAACCGACCTCTATGGGGGAATTCCCAAGGACTCATTAAGGTTGTCGGGTAATCCTCATTATGTGTCACTTTTCTCCCTCTCTCTAGGACCAAAGTCTTAACACCTTTATCACAAAATTCTTTTGCGGCCCAACCACCGGCTATACCTGACCCGATTACGATAGCTCCGTATGTGCGTTTTTCCGCGTTATTTAAAATATACATGACTTATTTCTTTATTGGGGCGCAACCGTTGAAAAATCCGGGAGCCATTTGATAATTTAAATGATTGACCATAATGTATTCAGTCGACATATATCCCTGAATCGTTAGGCCTTTTAAGGTAGCTAATGTTTTTTGTGCTTCAGCTCCATGTTTTCCTTTTTCCATCTGAAAAATAAATTGTTCCTTTTCCGACTCAGTGGCTATGGATATTTCCTTTTTGTTTTCTTTTAGAAACAGTTTTGGAATTTCGCCCATGACATTCTTAAAACTTTGTTGGGCTTTTGCCTCATAACAATCTTTCATCATCGTTTTCACAAATACGGGAACTCCTAAACTGATGGCACCTGGAATGGAAGACTCTGGAATAATGGCTCCCATGATTAATTCTAAGGTTTGATCTTCGGCAAGGGTAAAATTAAAATGAGTAGGAGAAATAGATTTTGCATCATAAAATGCAACGGTTCCAAGGGTGGCTAAAGCCATTCCTTTAACCCACTCTCGACGTGTAATTTGAGACATAATAAAACAGGTTTTTGTAAAGCACAAACTTATTAAATATTCCCTGTTTCTGTATACTGAACAGGTATTATTTAATCAAACAAAAGCCATTTGACTCCGTAACCAAAAACGCGCCCCATCGCCGGATGTAAATAGGCCGTATAATAGTTGGACGTTAGTAATCCCTGCGTGACATTGGACATTTTGAAAAACAATCGAACCCGATTAATTCGAAGATTCACATAGGCATCAGCCTGCACATATGCGGGAAGTTTAAAATAGGCTTGAAGGTGATATTGCTGGAATGCAGGCATATAAGCATCTGCATAATAAGCGGATTGATGTTGTAGATCTACACCAAACTGTAAATACAATAATTTCTTATATTGAACATTCAGGGCTAAGTTGGCATTCGCCACAAAACTAGGCATTCTGATAATATCAGGACCGGAACTTGTGTTGGCATGAAACCGTGTTCCCCACTCAAATTTCCCAAAATTTCCACCTAGATCTACACTGGTTCTAAATACTCCAATCGCTTCTTTCGTTTGTTTTACGTTGGCCAATGAATCAAAATATACCCAATTTCCAATGCGCTGAATGGTGACATAAGGTTTTACATAAAACTGTTTTGATTTGTATTCCAATCCTCCTTCCAACACATCAAATTGGATATTGTCAAAATCATTTTTCCAACGATATGAAATATTATGTACCCAATTTTGCGCGATGCTAGGGCTCGAAGAAGTTCGTTGGACCTTCGCATAAAACCAGGGGGAAGTAAACTGAGCTGCCAACTTATAATCTGATCCTAAAAGATATTCCCCTTCCGCTGTAAAATCAGTATTGTCTGAGAAGGACTGATGCAACCAAAGACCTACATAATTTTCAAAACGATCTAGTTTCGCATCGTTCATGGGATTGTATACGGACCAATAACGTTGCTTCAAATGAGCTCGGTAAATGAATTTCCTAAATACGCCTTTAATGCCAGTTTGATGACTATAGGAACGCCATTGATTTTCATTGTACATGGAATCAGGCACAGATGGCGCTTTAATGTATTGAATGTAGGTTTTAGGATAAAAACGATCAGCTAAGGACATATCAAAATCCATATCTCTATACTTCACCTTACGCGTTTCTAAATCGAATCGTTGGAAAAATTGCAAGCCTTTAAACCCTATAAATTCATGGTATACATGAAATTTTAAAAACTGGTCATTTGACTGGCTCGTAGAATTAGTTAAAATCGCCGTATTATCGAGGTAATTCAAGGCTGCTGTTGGCGTCTGACCTGCAGTCAATTTTACTCCCCCTTGATCATTTGTTCCTTGGTCGAAGTAATTAAAATGTCCTAAAATGCGGTATTTATTATTACGAGAGCGAAAATTAGAATGCAATAAAACACCCCATTGGCCTAATAATATTTGATCGCCTTTTTTGAACGCGGCATCAGTTAACACTTTATCGGCAACCACTCGTTGTAATTCTAAGCCCATGTTCCAAAGCGAGTCGATGTTTCTTGCAAATGAGAAATTCAATCGAGTTTGACCACCTCCTCCCAAGCTATAATCAATGTCAGAAAAAGGTGATTTTGTATTATAATATTTAACCTCATCGGTCTCAAAAGCATAGGGCATATAGGCATTATAACCCAAATGAGTTCCTAAAGCATTAGGAGATTTAACAAAGATGTTTCGCACGGCTGTACCCTCATTTCCAAGATTTGCTGTTAAAAAATAGGCTTTTTCTTGAAATAGGTACCGTTGGAATAAATGTAAAGAAGTATCAATATTTCGATTAACTAGTTTAGCATTCAGTATGTCGCTTTCTAAAAAGAAATGCGTGGAATTAGGGCCATAAATCTGTTTAGTCGAATCGTCCAAAGCGGCACGGCCACTTTTAGATGCTTGAGCAGGAGTTTTTGAAAGTTTAGGGTCAGGAAATCCGCCGTTACTATTGGGTTGCGTAGGATCCATTGAGCCTTGACCAGCTGATTGTGGACTCATGGGAGTTTGCCCTAAAGCAAAAGCCATGGGCAAAAGCAACATAAAAAATATAAGTATACTCCTTATTTTCACGGATCAAAGGTAAATATTTTTATGGGAATTACCTTTTCATTTTATTGCCCAACCAAGCCCAAAACTCTTTCTCTTGATTCACAAATGACATTTCGATGGGCAAATAATGCAAATTATATTTTAGGTCTGGACAAGTAGAAAAAGAATCCAGTAAGCGCATGTAATCTTTATATGTGGTGATAATTCCTTCATCAGGTGGCAATTGCTTCGCCATGACGTTCAACTCGTTTAATTCAACCTCCGTAAAAGTATGATGATCTGGAAAAATACGCTCCGATATAACTTGAAATTGACTCGATACATATTCAGAAAAGGGTAATGGATCAGCAATGCCGGCTATTAAATGCCATTTGTTTTTTTTAGGAAGTGGACCAAGGATCTCACCATATTGTACTTGCGTATAAAAAATAGGCATTGAATCTGGAACATATTTTCTCGCTTTCCGAGTGAATTCAGATGCATTAAAGTCGTGAGGACAACGGTTGACAAACAAGGCGTCTGCTCGCTGGATACCTGAAATAGATTCTCTCAATCGCCCTAAAGGCATCATTTGGTCCTCAAAAAAGGGTTTATTAAAAGTGGTACAAACGATATTTAAATGTCCGGTAATCCGGCGATGTTGAAAAGCATCATCTAAAATGACCGTGTCTAGAAAAGGAAAATCTTCCACCATTTTTTGAACGCCTTGTGGCCTTTTTTCACAGACAGCTACTGGCACATGAGGAAATAATTTTTTATAGGCTAATGGTTCATCCCCAACTTGCGGGGCTGTTGACACATCCTGTACCCAATGAAAACCTTTGGTTTTACGGCCATAACCTCTACTCAACACACCCACTTCAGATTTCCAAGGCCAATGTTGGACTATGTAGGTAACTAAAGGGCTTTTGCCTGTTCCGCCGACGGACAAGTTACCAATCACTAAGATAAAGGGGGAAGAAAATTTATGAGAGCTAAGCACTTGGCGATCAAACAATAAATTCCTTACAGAACTTATCGCCTTAAAAAGTAAAGCCGGAATAAAAGTTAAAATTGTTCTCATCATGACAAGTTAAAGCTAAAAATAAATGATCAGGCAGCAAAACTCAGAAGAAAATAATAAATTGCACCCATGTCCAAATCTATATTTCAAGTAAAACGTAGAACCTTACATTTTCATGTGGAAGCGGGAACATCGCGAGGAATATTAACTCAAAAAAATAGTTATTTTTTGCAAATATCAAATCCTGATAATGCTAGTTTTGTGGGATTGGGGGAAGCTGGGCCATTATTTGGACTAAGCCCAGAATATAATGAAGATGCCTTGGATGATTTCCAATTAGCCATCAACCGGTTATCCAAGGATTTACCTACGAATAAAACAGAAGTTGGCCCATGGATTTCTGCTATACCCTTTAACCAACCATCCTTTCGATTTGCCGCAGAAATGGCCATGTTCGATTATTTAAATCAACATAATGGCCTTTATTTTCACAATGATTTTTCAGAGTCTAAACACCCTATACCCATTAATGGATTGATTTGGATGGGTCCGAAAGAATACATGCAAAAACAAATTGAGTCAAAATTGGCCGAGGGATTAACTTGTTTGAAATTGAAAATTGGCGCGATTGATTTTGAGTCTGAAATAGACTTAATTCGCTCGATCAGAGAGGCCCATCCGGAGAAAGATTTGACGATCCGATTAGATGCGAATGGGGCATTTCCGATTCATGAAGCTGCAAAAAAGTTGGAAAAATTATCAAAATATGGCATTCATTCGATCGAACAACCAATCAAGGCGGGGCAATGGAATGAAATGGCTGATTTATGTAAACAGTCGGAAATTCCGATTGCCTTAGACGAGGAATTGATTGGCATAAAAGACTCAGCGGAGCTATTAAATCATATCAGACCAGCATACATTATTTTAAAACCTAGTTTTTTAGGTGGGTTTGGAGAAACCATGCAATGGATTAAACTGGCGAATGACATGAAAATTGGTTGGTGGATCACTTCAGCGTTAGAATCCAATGTAGGATTACAGGCTATTTCCCAGTTTACTGGACAATTTACCGACTTGATCCCGCAAGGATTGGGAACAGGTTTGCTGTATACCAACAACTTAGCCAGCGGATTGAATACTCAGCGTGGAAATATTTATTTTGACTCGAAATTCCCAAGGGAAAATCCATTTCAAAACTTATCTTTGTAAAAAATTAATTAAAACGAATGAATACTATTGACGAGGCGATGATTGCCATTTTGCAAAAGCGATTAGAATTAAGCAAATTAAGCTATTCGGATGAGACATATGATGATGTAGAAGAAGTTTTACATGATTTGGAAGATGATTTCAACGAAAAATATGGGGATCAATTAGAAGAAATTTTAGAAAAGGTTCATATCAAACATTGTCCTGAATCGGATGTGTTGTTGCCAACGGCCTATTTAGCCAAGAAGTTTGTGGAAACAGCCGACGGTGAAATTGAAATTGGAAAAAAAGAAGGAGTAGAGGTGGAATGGGTTGAGGATCCAGCTGCTGCAACTCGTTTGGTTTTATTGCCCTCACCTACCCGTATTTTGTTGATGACACCGAAAGGTATTAGTATTGTTTGGGAGGCATAGAGAAATAATTAAATAAAAAAAAGCACTTCAATTTTCATTGAAGTGCTTTTTTTACGTTAAAGGGAATTAATACCCTTTATTTTGTTTCAACTTATTATTATTTCGAATCTCGGCTGTAGGAATTGGAAATAATAATTCTTTTTCAGAAAGAGTAGGTCCATAAGAGAATTTATGCCCAACATATGGTTCAAATTTTTTGGTATACACATTAAAAGCTTTTCTTAATCTAGCCATATCGTACCAAGTTTTATTCTCAAAACTAAGTTCATACCATCTTTCTCTCCAAATTGCCTCACGCAATTCATCCTTTGAAAGCCCTTCTAATGCAGGTAGCTCAGCTCTTTTACGGACTAAGTTAATTGCATTTAAAACAGCAGCACTAGGACCACCTGTTTCATTTGCAGCTTCTGCGAAATTTAACAGTACTTCAGGATATCGCAACAAGGTCCAGTTTAAACCACTACTTGTAGTAGATGTCTGGGCTAAAATATCAAAATGCTTATAAAGATAATATCCACCAAGATTTCTTGTTTGAGATCTGTTGCTTCTTAATGAATAACTTGAATAATAAAACTGTTTTTCAGCAGCTCTTTTATCACCTTTTTCATATGACTCTACAAATTCCTTATTCGCAAAAATAGCTCCTGTTTCATCGGTATAGTTTGAAATACCTTGATTATATGGAATGATAGACGTCTGCCAGTTGGAAGGCAAAATACTTTCCAAATATTGAACCTGAAAAATATTTTCTCCACTATTTTTTCTCGAAGCTAAATGAAGATCATCATAAGAAGCAAATAAAGTAAATTGATTTGAATTAATTACCTCCAATGCTTTATCAGCTGATTTTGCAAAGTACTCTGGTTTGCTCAGTGGAAATCCCGCCATTGTTAAATAAACACTAGACAAAAGTGATTTCACAGCAGATAGAGAAACTCTGCCTGATGCATCTTTAACTGGCAGACCCGACTTTTCAGCTTCTAATAAATCTGACTCAATCAATTTATAGATATTATCAACACTAGCTGATTCTGGATAAAGGTCTTTTGAACCTAGGTCAATTGGCTCTGAAATTAAAGGTACTGAACCAAAGATTCGAACCAAATCAAAATAATACATGGCTCTAAGAAATCTAGCTTCACCTAAGAATTTTTTCTTAGCTATTTCATCCATTTTAATGCCTGGAATTTTAGCGATTGCTAAATTTGCGTTGCCAATGCCTCTATAATGATTCGTCCAGTAAGTTTGGCCATAAGCATTATCTGAATTGTTAACTAAGTTTCTAACAAATATGCTATTCTGTGCTTGCCCAAGTTCAGTGTTTGCTAATCCTGTTGCAAATTCAAGCATCATCCAAGGTGCACCACCAAAACCACCACCCAATACATTTCGCATGTTTTCATAAATTGAATTTATGATACTTTCCGCATGTTCGGGCTTTGTAAAGTAATTTTCTTTCGTAAAGTTGGATCTATCAGGCTCCTCTAAAAACTTAGAACAACCGCTAAAAATTAGTAAAGAGCCAATTGCTAATATCAAGTATTTTTTTATCGTGTATTTCATCGTATTATATTTTTTAAATGATATTTTCTATAAACCAATATTTAAACCTACCATAAATGTCCTTGCCTTAGGATAAGCATATAAATCTAAACCCTGATCAAATGCAGAACCTGAGGTTGCAACCTCCGGATCATACCCAGGAAATTTGGTTGATAAAAAGAAATTTTGAACAGAAACAAAAGCTCTTAATCGGCTCAATTTCATTTTTCGTGTCATTTCACTAGGGAACTTATAAGAAAGAACAGCGTTTCTACCTCTTATAAATGAACCATCTTGAATTTTATCCGTATCATTGTTTGTATTATATCCAGCAGGAACAGGTCTTAATTCTGCCAACGTTGCACTTTGATTGGTTGGTGTCCATCCATTAAGAACTGTTTTGAAACTATTGGCAATACCTACTCGATCCTCTGCAGAGTGCTTACTTCTAAAAAGAACATTATTTCCGTACATAAATTGTAGGTCAACCATCAATTCTAAATTTTTAAATGCGATGGTATTTATGAAAGACCCAAATCCGTCTGGAATACCTTTTCCAATGATCACGCGGTCATTATCATTGATCTTTCCATCATTGTTGGTATCTTGATATTTGATATCACCCGGCTTTTTAAGGTATTTAGCTGCAATGGTTTCTTCAGCAGTACTCCAAGTTCCTTGGTGTACAAATCCAAAGAATGAGCCTACAGGAGCACCTTCTCTAACAACCGTTTGGCCTAGAAAAATATCGGCACCACCCGTCAGAGCTATTACCTTATTTTGATTTAATGAAATATTAAAAGTAGAATTCCATGTAAAATTAGGTCGTGCAATATTGACTGTATTAATAGCAAATTCGACGCCTTTATTTTCCATACTACCTACATTTTGACTAACCGTGGTAAATCCACTACTTGATGGTACCGGTGCACTTAAAAGCATATCCGTAGTTAACTTTCTGTAAATATCAATTTCAATGTTAATTTTATTATTTAATAAGCCTAACTCTAAACCAGCATCAATTTGCTCCGTTTTTTCCCAACGTAAATCAGGATTTGCTAATCGATTTATACCAATTCCAACTTGGCGTGCATTATTAAAGATGACCGCATAATTACCTAAACCGGCTAAAGATTGATATGCCGTGATTTCAGAGTTACCGGTAACACCATAACTAGTCCGAACCTTAAGATTAGAAACAAAAGGAATATCTTTCATGAAATCTTCTTCAACGACCTTCCAAGCTAAAGCTGCAGATGGAAATAATGCATATCGATTGGCCGCACCAAACTTAGAAGAACCATCCATACGTCCTGTAAAAGTTAATAGATACTTATCTTTCAAATTATAATTTAAACGACCAAAATAAGAATCTAAACCATAAGCACTTAAGCTAGAAGAAGAAGCTGGAGTTACAGCACCAGTACCTAAGTTATTAAACTGGAAATAATCATCTTGAAACTTTTGCGCTCTTGCAGTAAAATTCATTCGATCCACATGTTGAAGCGCTTGTCCTAACATGGCTACGATCGAATGATCTGAAGAAATCTTCTTATTATAGGTTAAATAATTTTCTATTTGCCAAGAATTATGTCGATCAGCCGTCAAATAAGCATCTCCCCCTTGATTTCTAGAAATATAGTTTAAGGTTCTTCCTCCATAATAGTCAGTTTCCTGATTGATAATGTTGACACCCACCGTAGTCCTTAATTCTAGGCCTTTAGCCAAATTAATATTGGAGTACACGTTACCTAATAAAGATTGAGTTTTTAAATAATATAATCTCTCCTCTGAAACTTGAATAGGGCTACCTCCCCCTTCCATACCAGGATAATCTTCATTACTTCCCCATCTTCCATCCGGATATTTCACGGGAACAATAGGGAGTGCCTCTAATACTTGGCGCATGGCAATAATACCACCACCACCTAAAGGATCAACTTGGCTTTCCTTTTGGTCATTATAACTTAAACTTCCACCAATCTTAATCCATGATTTAATTTGGCTATCCATCACAAATCTTGCTGAATATCGATTTAACCATGAACCATTCATTAAACCATCTTCATTTCGATAGCCTAAATATAAACCATAACTTTCTTTTGAATTACCTCCAGAAAAAGCCAATTGATGATTTTGCGTTAATGCTTTGCGGAATGACTCATCTTGCCAATCTGTATCATATAAAGGCTTTCCACTTGAATCAAATAATAAAGGATTTGTTCTTTTACTAGCAGGATTCATATATTTTCCCCCGGCAAAACCTACGGGATCATATTTTTTTGCATTTGCATACGCTTGATCTTCTACCAATAAAAACTCCGCAGAATTCAATAGAGGTATTTTTTTAGGAATAACCCCCACACTAAAATCTGTATCGTAACTAATTCTACCACCCTCTTGACTACCTCTTTTTGTGGTGACTAAAATAACTCCATTAGCACCCCTAGCTCCATAAATAGCTGTGGCAGATGCATCTTTTAAAATCTCTATATTCGAAACATCATTAGCATTTAAATAATCAATAGGTGTACTACCATTAGCTAATTCTGAAGCATTCAAAATAACCCCGTCAATCACATACAATGGATTGTTTGCCACACTTACAGATGTATTTCCTCTAATACGAATATTGGAACGTCCGCCTGGTCGACCAGAATTAGAAGAAACGTTAACACCCGTAACACGACCCGCAATAGCTTGATTTAGAGACGCAGATCTACGCTCTTGGATCGCATCTGTTTTAATGGTTCCAACAGCGCCTGTTAAATCACTTTTTCTTTGAGTTCCATAACCTACCACAATAACCTCATCTAAGGACTTATTATCTGGAATTAAAGAAACCTCAATTAATGATTTATTACCGATCAGAATTTTCTGAGAAACATAACCCACAAAAGAAATTACCAGCACTTCTTTATCATCTAAAGATGAAAACGCAAAATTACCATTTACATCCGTCTGTGTTCCTTGATTAGTACCTTGAATTTGTACGGTAACTCCTGGTAAGGCCTGACCATTTTCATCTTTTACGTTTCCCTTGACAGGCTTTTCTAATATTAGATTATTGTTTAGACTAACAGTCGCACTAGAAATAACATTATTTCTTAATAAGATTCTTTTGTCGCGAACTGAATATTGAATGTCTAATAATTTAAAAAGGTCATTGAGAACTTCTTCTAATTTTTTATTAGTCACATTCAAACTGACCTTTTTATTTATATTAATTGTATTAGAACTATAAATAAAACGATAATCGACTTGTTTTTCAATCAAAGAAAGTACACGCTTAATTTGTGCATTTTCAGCTTGAATCGTAACAGTTTCAATTAATTCATTCTGACTTAATGCAGTATGAGCATTTGCAAATGTGCAAAAAATCAAACTGAGAAAAAGTTGCTGTATGGAAATTTTCATAACTCTTATAAGTAATCTTGGAGATTTGTATTTTTTGTTCATAATTTTACATTGTTAAAGGTTTTTTTCAAGATCAATAACTCATGTACTTTCGTCTAACGAAAACATTCACTAGTCATGAATGAGTACATTTTAGTCGGTAATGTTGACGCATTATCGACTATTTTTTCATTTCTTTTATTTTTCCATATTTTAAATTCTTTTTTAAATTTCAAACTTATTTGCAACCCTCACCATTAATAAAAATGGATGAGCCTCGAACTTCGTAATTAGCATTAATGGATGAACAGATAAAATCCAATTTTTTGAACATATCTAGTCCATTTAAATCACCGGTAAACACACATCGATTAATATTGGAAT
>CANIYB010000053.1 GCA_947471105.1 Cytophagaceae bacterium | reverse complement strand
GAATAAAGGCAAAGAAATTCGTTTTTCTTTGTTGACCGGAATAGGCGATTGTGGATATGATATCCCCGTTAGCGCTTCCGAAATGAAGAAGGCCATTCAATATTACTTGAATTAATTATTCGATTACCTGCGGTACTTTAAAATATTGCTCGTTGGTATCCGGCCCCAAAGCCAACGCTTTTTCCTTAGACAGATCTTGTTTTGCCTCATCCGCTCTGAACTGATTCATGGCCGGAGTCATATGAACTAAGGGCTCCACATGATCCGTATTCACCGCATTAAGCGCTTCCATCCAGTCAAGTACCTTGTTGATGGATTCCTGCATCGGTTCGATTTCATTGGGATTTAATTCCAAACGAGCCAAATGAGCAATCTTTAAAACATCTTCCTTATTTACTTTCATCGTCTTTCTGAGTTAACTTTTTATCCCCTGGCATTTCCTTGTCCAAAAAGGAATTTAATTGGTCTCGATCCATCGAAGAAATGATTTGACCAAATGAATCAATTTTCATTTCAAAACCCTCCAAATTTGGATGCACTTTGGGTTTTTTTTCGATCGGCTTGATGAGTTTTTTTGCCATTTTATCTTTTATTGAAGGCCGCTATGGCATGATTCAGCCGAAGCAAAACTTGCTCTTTACCCCACAATTCCATTGAGATCATCAAATCGGGTCCTGCCCCATTTCCACTTAAGGCGACGCGCAACATTTGCATGACCTTTCCCATTTTGATACCGGCTTCCTCTAATTTTATATGAATGAATGACTTAATGGAATCAGCTTCCCAAAGCTCTAAAGCAGGCAAACTTTCCTTTAACACTTGTAAGCCCTTTTGAGACTCTTCATTCCATTTATTCAGTACGACAGCTTCCTCGTAGATCGTTGGTAATTCCGTAAAATCCTTCACTTTTTCACCCAATTCCTGAGGAAACGTAATGCGATCTAAAAACAAATGCACAAATGATTCTGCTTCTTTTTTCGGCAAATCAGGTAAATATTGGGTAGCTAGACTGCTAACATCTTGTAGCTTAAGGTATTGCTCATTAAACCATTTGGCTTTATTTACGTCAAATTTAGCCCCTGCCTTATTAATTCTCTCTAATGAAAAAGCAGATATCAACTCATCCAATGAAAATAATTCTTGTTCAGTTCCTGGGTTCCAACCTAAAAAAGCTAAGAAATTAATCATCGCTGCAGGAAGATATCCCTCTTGTTTAAAGCCCTTTGAAATGGCCCCAGTTTGTGGATCTTTCCATTCCAAAGGAAAGACAGGAAATCCGCCTAAATCCGCATCTCGTTTAGAAAGCTTTCCATTTCCTTCCGGCTTAAGTAGCAGGGGTAGATGGGCGAATTGTGGCGGTTGCCAGCCAAAAGCCTGATACAATAAAATATGTAACGGAGCTGAAGGAAGCCATTCCTCGCCACGAATCACGTGCGTGATTTCCATAATATGGTCATCCACGACATTGGCTAAATGGTAAGTTGGCATACCATCCGACTTCATTAAAACCTTGTCATCGATGCTGGACGTATGAACATGTACCCAATCACGAATGCTATCCTGGAACCGTATTTCTGCCTTCGCTGGAACTTTTAATCGAATGACATAGGGCATCCCAGACGCGATCAAATCACTTATTTCCTGCTCAGACATAGATAAAGAGTTCTTTAATTTCACTCTTGTCAATGCATTGTACTGAAATGCACTTCCTTTGCTTTCATAGATTGCTCGCATGGCATCCAACTCCTCAGAGGTGTCAAATGCATAATATGCTTTTCCTGAATTAATTAATTCATCTGCATATACTTTATATAAATCCTTGCGCTCGCTTTGTCGATAAGGTTCATGCGGACCGCCTACCCCTATTCCCTCGTCGGGCATAATTCCCAACCATTTTAAAGAATCTAAAATATAGTTTTCTGCACCTTCAACAAAGCGGGTTTGATCCGTATCTTCAATGCGCAAGATAAAAGTACCCCCTAATTTATGGGCTAATAAGTAATTATATAAAGCGGTTCGAACCCCTCCAATATGTAAAGCACCTGTGGGACTTGGGGCAAATCGAACTCTTAATTTTTTAGACATATATTTTTATTTATAGGCAATGCAAGAAATCTCAACACGCACATTTTTGGGCAAACGAGCTACTTCAACGGTCTCGCGAGCTGGGGGATTTGCCGTAAAATATTGGCCATATACACCATTGATTTGACCAAAATGATTCATATCCTGAATAAAAATCGAACATTTCACAACTTGCTCAAAAGAATAACCCGCCTCTTTTAAAATATAACCCAAGTTTTTCATGACTTGATCCGTTTCTTCCTCAATGCTTGCGCCTGATTCAAAGGCCGACAGGGCAATTTGACCTGATACATATAAGGTGCCATTCACCTCAACAGCCTGTGAATAAGGACCGATAGGAGCAGGAGCATCTAATGATAAAATTATTTTTTTTGTCATATCTTTGAAATGAAATGCAAGTTACCAAAATCACCTCATTTATAATAAACAAAAAAGGAATCTTCTTTATGTTGATTTCCTCCCTTTGCTTTGCATCTATGTCGGCCATGGCCAAAGATTTAAGCGAAAAGTTTTCCTCGGTGCAATTGGTATTTTTTAGAAGCGCCGTGGGTCTCCCCTTTTTATTTACCAGTTTATGGCTTAAACCTGCCATCCAAAAAGGAGGTAAATTATATTTCATTATTCTTCGAGGTATACTTGGAGCCTTTACCTTATACTGTTTATTTTATACGCTGGAACATTTAAGTTTATCCTTGACAAATACCTATGGCCAAGCATTTCCCTTGTTCATCGCTATTTTTAGTTTTTTCATATTTCCCACTGAAAAATTATCTCGACACCAAATCATGTATTTGCTCGTCGGCTTTTGTGGAATCATTCTGATTTTTAGGCCGGAGACCAACGGCACATTATTGCATCATAGCACGGGAATTATTTATGCCATCGGAACGGCATTGGGATACATCGCAATTAAAGAGGCGCAAAAATACTATGATTCCAGGTGGGTAGTTATTTCATTCATGGGTGCAGGGCTCATCGCCTCTATTCTTTCGTTGTCCTTTGGGACGTTTACGAACCTACCTAATAGTTTCCTGACGGGCAAGTGGATAGCGCCGAGTGCCAACGAATGGTTGCTCGCTTTAATTATGGGTCTTTTAGCTCTAGGGGTTCAATATTTTACTACTCAAGCTTTATTAAATGAAAAAACAAGCATCGTAGGGGCCATTGGAAATAGTAGTGTATTATTTTCCATCTTGATTGAAATAATTTTGGGCCACGGCTTTCCAAGTCTTATCGTGTGTCTGGGCATTAGCTTAGTTGTATACGGCAGTTATCAGGTTAGCAAAGGAGATTAATTCAGGATTCAGACGCGGCAAAAAGCAAATAATTTTCAGCTTAGAAATCAGCGTCCATCGAATAATTTAAATTGAGCAAATTCCTTAGCATTAGCTACATAAAAAAATCCCCCTGACATGCAGGAGGATTTTAAATTTTCATTCAAAAGGAATTTTTATCTCCAGTGAATTAATTATGCAGTAGCCGAGTTCATTACTTCAGTTTGCTTACGAATGGATTCAGAGTGAATCAATTTAAACAACTCCTCAACAAACTCAGGATATAAAGCTAATCCTTTGGCTTGATTTGCACGATCACTATGAAGTTGCTTCCAACGATCTAATTGCAATACAGCTACATTGTTATCACGCTTGTACTCACCTAATTTTTCTACTACGGCCATGCGAGCAGCTAAAACCTCTAATACTTCACGATCAATGTTATCAATTTTCTCACGAAGGCTAGCTAATTCATCTGAAAAATCTGCGCCATAATTTGCATTACGCACATCTAATTCACGTAACATTTCACCTAATTTCTCAGGGGTAACTTGTTGGGACGCATCAGACCAAGCCGCATCAGGATCTCTGTGCGTCTCGATAATCATACCATCATAATTTAAATCAAGGATTCTTTGAGATAATTCCATCAATAAAGCACGCTTTCCAGCCATGTGAGATGGATCACCGATCAATGGCATTTGAGGAAATAAACGCTTTAATTCAACCGCCATCGCCCACATAGGTGAATTACGGTATTTTGTTTCTTGTGCATTTGAGAAACCACGGTGAATCGCACCTAATTTCTTAATGCCAGCACCTTGAAGACGCTCAAACGCACCTACCCAAAGCGCTAAATCTGGATTAACTGGATTTTTAACTAATACTGGAACATCAACACCCTTAAGTGCGTCTGCTAAATCTTGAACATTGAATGGATTCACAGTGGTACGTGCACCAATCCACAATACATCAACCCCATATTTCAAAGCCAACTCAACATGCTCAGGTGTAGCCACCTCAATCGCTAATGGCAATCCAGTTTCTTTTTTCGCCTCTACTAACCACTTTAAAGCGGGCTCTCCCATTCCTTCAAAACTACCTGGACGCGTACGAGGTTTCCAAACTCCAGCACGCATAATATGTGCATAACCCTCCGCCTTAATGCGACGAGCTGTTTCTAATACTTGCTCTTCAGTTTCAGCTGAACATGGACCCGCAATGATAAGGGGCTTTCCTTCCGTCTGAATCCATTCCTGCATAGGAATAATGTCTAAATTGGCATTCATAATACTTCTTACGTTTTCAGGCAGCTTTCGCCTGTGATTTATGATTATTTATTTAATATGATACGAATATCGGTCAATATAAACTCTTATATTTGCAAGCAATTTTGTACTAAATGACCCTAAATACTTCATCAAACGAATTGAAAAAGCTTTCCTTTGAGGACACCCACATTGCCTTTGCCTCCAAAAATAATTTCGAACTACAAAAAGCCTATTGGATTTTTGCCATAATGAATCAAAATTGGATTGTAAAGTTAGGCACTTTTTTCATCAAATTGTTCCTTTTCCTTCATTTTCCGATCAAAAAACTGATAAAAACCACGATTTTTCAACAATTCTGTGGAGGAGAATCCATCGAAGATTGTGAAAAAACCATTCAAGGACTTAATAAAGTTTCGATTGGAACCATTCTCGATTATTCGGTAGAAGGTGAAGAAAATGAAAAATCATTTCAAAAAACAAAAAATGAAATCCTGAGAACAATCGAGAAAGCGCATCAAGAACTTTCAATACCGTTTGCCGTTTTTAAAGTCACGGGGATTTTTAGTTCAGAACTACTCGAACAATTTCAAATAAGTCCTTTAGATGAGGATGATGAAAAATCATTTCAATTAAGTAAAGAATACTTGCATGAAATTTGCCAAAAAGCGTTTGACTTACAGGTAAAACTTTTCATCGACGCGGAAGAAAGTTGGATTCAAAATTCCATCGACCTTCTTTCATATGAGATGATGGAAAAATTTAATAAAAATGATGTTATCATTTATAATACCTTTCAAATGTATCGAGTAGATATGCTTGGAAATTTATCCAATGCCATTAAATCGGCCAAAGCCCAGCATTATTTCCTAGGGGTGAAATTAGTCCGGGGAGCCTATTTAGAAAAGGAGCGCCAACGTTCCCATGAAGAAAACTATTCAGAACCTCTACACAAAAGCAAGCATGATACCGATCGCGATTTCAATGCAGCAGTAGATTTGTGCTTACAAAATCTAGAAACTGTTTATTTTTGTGTCGGAACGCATAATGAAGAAAGCTGTATCCACTTGTGTGATAAGATGAATGCATTGGGCATTTCAAACAATCATAAACAAATTTACTTTGCACAGTTGTTAGGCATGTCAGATAATATCAGTTATAATCTAGCGCATTTTGGATATAACGTAGCCAAATATGTTCCCTACGGCCCTGTTGAATCCGTTATGCCCTATTTATTTAGACGCGCCGAAGAGAATAGCTCTATTGCGGGGCAAACATCTAGGGAATTTGCCCTAATTACAAAAGAAGTGAACAGAAGAAAGTTATTATGAAGGATTTTCGTTTTTTTATATTGAGTTTATCCGTGATTTTGGTGGATCAAAGCATTAAGATGGGTGTGCATTTTTACATGGAGCCAGGTTATTTTGGGCAAATTGAACTCATTGGCCCCTTATTTAAATTACATTATACGTTGAATCCTGGAATGGCCTTTGGGATCCAACTAGGGTCCATTTATGGCAAATTATTATTGACCAGTTTTAGAATTGTTGCCATGTTTGGCATTGGCTATTATTTATACAAGTTAACCCAAAAAAATAGCCCCAAGGGTCTTTTGATTTGCGTATCCCTCATTTTGGGTGGAGCCATTGGCAATTTAATCGACTCTGTTTTTTATGGTGTTTTTTTAGGAAATGCGCCTTATGGAGCACCGATGAATTGGTTTCATGGCCAGGTGATTGATATGTTCTTTTTTGATATTTGGGAGGGTATATTGCCTACTTGGGTTCCTCTGTGGGGTGGTTCTTATTACTCAACGCCAATTTTCAATTTTGCTGATGCGGCCATATTTTGTGGAGTTATAGCCATCATCATTTTTCAAAACAAATTTTTTGAAGCAAATAAACCTATAGAATAATATCATCATGCAGGAGAAATATGCGTTATTTTTCATATTAGCTCTCCTAGCAGAAATCCTAGGGACCTTATCGGGGTTTGGATCTTCCATCCTATTTGTACCTCTAGCTTCCTTATTTTTAGATTTCAAAATTGTTTTAGGCATCACCGCTGTATTTCACGTATTCAGTAATTTATCCAAACTCGTATTATTCCAAAAAAGTATTGAGAAGAATATTGCGTTTAGGCTAGGGATCCCAGCGGTCATTTCGGTCTTTTTAGGTGCGATGCTGATTGAATATATTCCGGTCAATGAAAGTGAAGTTTTAATCAATGCGGTCATCTTACTTATAGCGCTCTATTCAATCTCTCCAAAAGCTAAATCGATCCAACAAACAAACACTAATTTATATATTGGCGGAGGAGTTTCCGGATTTTTAGCTGGACTTATCGGAACCGGCGGCGCGATCCGAGGACTCGTATTGACCGCATTTAATTTAGAAAAAGAAGTCTTTATTGCCACATCTGCCATGATCGACATGGGCGTAGATTCGACTAGAGCCTTCGTCTATATTTTAAATGGATATTTCACCAAGGATCACCTTATTTTAATTCCCTTTTTAATCGCTATCAGTTTTATAGGGACCTATATAGGCAAAATTATTTTAAAGAGAATACCAGAGAAAATGTTTCATTACCTAGTTCTTGGCATTATACTAATGGTGTCTTTATTCCAAATAGGAAATTACCTCTACCAACATTTCAACCATCAATAGGTCTAATAAATTGAAAACAAAAAAATAGACGCAATTCCTTGCGTCTATTTTCAATTAGTATCTTAAAACCTTATTTCTTTGGAGCCGCAGGCTTTGCAGCAGCAGGAGCAGCAGCAGGCTTAGCAGCCGCAGGAGCAGCAGTCGGTGCAGCTGTCACTGGCTTAGGTGTAATGCCCATTTTCTTCAACACTAAATCTGAAATAGCAGCTTCCGTTGGGTAATGCAATAAAATGGGAGCCGTTCCCATACCTGCATCATAATTAAATACGTGTGTATACGCATTTTCATTAGCTACTGCATGCATGTTTTCCTCAATTTTTTTCAACAAAGGTTGCAATAATTGCGCTTGCTTTTTCTGCAAAGAAGACTGAGAATTTGTTTGAAACTCTTGAATAGAAGTCTGCAAGTTTTGCAATTCCTTCTCTTTATCTTGTTTGATAATATCCGGAGTTTTGGTGTCCGCATTTAACTTTTCAAAAGCGGCTAACTTGTCTTGAAATTCCTTCACTTTTCCTTGGTAAAGAGTTTCATACTGCTTTTGAGTATTTTTTAAATCTTCTTCCACTTGTTTCGCCTCAGGCATTTGGCTTAATATATAATCAGCATTAATAAATCCGATTTTAACTTGGGCCTGCAATGGTAATGTTGCCATACCGAACATTAGGCCTACGGCCAATAAAAATTTGTTTTTCATACGTTGTTTTCTATTTGTTAATTGTAAAATTAGGAATGTTTATGTTAAAATAATGGGTTAATGTTTATTTTTTCAAATTAGGATCCAATTCTAACCCCAATTCCTCCAATACATAATCTGAATAATCATGTACAGGATTCGTGTAAATTAAAGCTAAACCATCATTTGCCTTATCAAAAAGGAAATCTAATCTTTTTTGTCTCACTACTTTTTCTACTGCTTTTGAAACTTCATCCAAGATGGGTTTCAACGCATTTTTCTTTGCTTTAAATAATTCACCCTCTGCCCCAAAAACAGAGTTCTGAAACAATTTTGCCTCCTGATCCTTCTGCTTAATTTGCTGAAGACGTTGCTGGCGCAAATCCTCAGTTAGCAACAACTCCTCTAATTTAAATGCGCGTTCCAGCACAGTAACTTCATCCTTTTTAGCCTCAATTTCTTTGATCCATTGTTTGGTCATCTCATCCATTTTTGCCTGTACTTTTTGATATTCAGGCATTTTAGAAGTAATGAATTCGGTATCAATATATCCAAATTTCTGAGCGCTACAGGCAGGCCCAAACAAACTTAAACCCAACAAGAAAAAAAGAATCTTTTTCATTTGCCGATTGATTCGATTATCTGATTTGTTGGCCTATGGAGAATGTAAACGCTTGGCGACCAAAATCTGAATCTCCTGGTCTTGGTTTATCAAATCCAAATCCGTAATCAATTCCAATCATTCCAAACGCTGGCATAAAGATACGTGCTCCCAATCCTGCTGATTTATATAAATTAAATGGATTGTATTCCTTTAAACTTGAGAAGTTATTTCCACCTTCAGCAAAACCTAAAACAAATATCGTGGCGGATGGATTCAATGAAACTGGATAACGCACCTCCATCACAAACTTGTTATACGCTACTCCCCCATTTCCATAAGATCCGGATGGTCCGATTACACGGTCTTTATATCCTCTTAAACCCACAATATCACGGTTAAATGAGAAACCTTGAACCATTCCAGAACCTCCTAAATCAAAACGTTCAAATCGCGTTGTTTCCCGACCTCCATACGAACCTAAAAATCCTAAGTGCGCTCGGGTATGAAGGACAAATTTACCTACTAGCGGACTGAACCAACTTGCATCCATCATCCATTTATGGTACTCAATTAATGAACCGGATTGATTCGCTCCAAATAATGAATAAGGAGGTGTCAATGATGCCGTCATCGAGAAACTAGATCCCATACGCGCGAAGGTAGGGTTGTCAATACTATTTCGAGAGAAATTGGTCATGAACGTAACCGAAGTTGATGTCCCTTGCGGATAAGCCCAAGTATAATATCGGTCTACATCATATTGTGAAAATGACAAGGAATGACTTAATGAAAAATAATCATCCGGCCATTTCAATCGCTTACCTAAACTAAAGGTGATACTATTCACGTTAAAGTGAGCATCCAATAAGGAATCAGGTACTGAATAATTGCTCATTCCGCCCCCATATCCGCCATAGCCACCATAGCCACCATAGCCACCACCATATCCGCCGTAGCCACCACCATAGCCTCCACCATAACCACCGCCGTAACCACCACCATATCCTCCACCATAGCCACCGGCGCCTCCCCCATAACCCGTAGTTCTAAATTGGTACGGGTATGAAATACTTCTATTCAATGAAATAGAGAATGAATTAGGTTTTTTACCACCCAACCACGGTTCGGTGAAAGTCAATGAATAATTTTGGAAGGCCGCGCCATTCGCTTGGAAACGTACCGAAAGCTTTTGTCCATCACCCGCTGGCAATGGTCGCCAAGCAGATAAATTGGTTAAATTCTTAGCTGAAAAGTTGTTGAAAACAACCCCTAAGGTTCCCACAAAACCGATGTATCCACCCCAACCTCCTGATAATTCTATCTGGTCTGAAGGCTTTTCCTCTACATTGTACTCAATATCTACTGTTCCATCTGGACGTGGCATCGGATTAGGAGATATCTTTTCAGGGTTAAAATAACCAATCGTTGAAAGCTCACGCACCGTACGAATAATAGCTGATTTATTAAACTTCTGACCCGGTAATGTTCGAATCTCTCGCATCACCACATGATCAGACGTTTTCGTATTTCCATTCAAAATAACCTTGTTGATCGTTGCTTGCTTTCCCTCTGAAATACGAATTGTCAAATCGATCGAATCTCCCTCAATAGCCGTTTCGATAGGTTCTGCATTGTAATACAAATATCCATTATCCATATACACAGAACTTAAATCCTCTCCAGGATTTTGGCTCATTTTCTTATCTAATTCCTCCGTATTATAAATATCCCCCTTCTTAATTCCGATGACATCTCTCAATACAGAATCTGGGTAAATATAATTTCCCTGAAAGGAAATACTCCGGTAATAATATTTTTTTCCTTGGGTCAAATTGATCGTTAAATTAATCGACTCCTCATCAAACCTTGCAATGGAATCCGACTTAATTTGAAAATCTCGATAGCCTAATTTATTCATGGCGGCCAACAATTTTTCTTTGTCTTCATCCCACTTTTTAGGCACAAATTTGGAAGGCTTAAAGATCCGACCAAATCTTCTTTGCTTGGTATTTTTAATTTTTCTCAAAATCAAACTACGTGCCTCTGGCTCAATTCCAGTCAAAAATATTTTGTTCACTTTCACTTTCTCCCCCTTCACGACATTAACCATCAATGTGGCATTATTTCCACGCAAGGTATCTGTCTTAATCACAGATTTGGTCTTGATGTTTAAACGACCCTTCTCCTGATAAAATTTACGAATCGCTAACTCCAAGTTCTTGCGAAGCGTTTCTGTGATAATCTTTCCCTTATACGTTTTTACCTTCTCATTTAAACTTTCCTGCTCCCCTTTTCTTACCCCCGTGTATTGGATCGCATATAACCTAGGACGTTCTTTTAAAATGATACTTAACCAAATTTTAGTTCCCTCAGTTTTGGTCGCATAAATCTCCACTTCTTCCAAAATCCCTTGATCCATAATCTTGCGAATCGCAGAAGCGATCATGTCCCCAGG
>CANIYB010000052.1 GCA_947471105.1 Cytophagaceae bacterium | reverse complement strand
CCCCCGTGTATTGTATCGCATATAATCTAGGACGTTCTTTTAATATGATGCTTAACCAAATTTTAGTTCCCTCAGTTTTAGTTGCATAAATCTCCACTTCCTCCAAAATTCCTTGATCCATAATCTTGCGAATCGCAGAAGCAATCATGTCCCCAGGTACCTTAATTTTGTCTCCCACCTGCAAACCCGAGATGTTAATCATGGAATTTCCATCGTAAAATTGAGAACCTGAAACCGTGATTTCAGCAATCTCATACTCCGTAGGGGTGGCATAAGAAAAAGTCGGCGCTGAAGCCGTAGGGCTGGTTGAAAACAACCTTCCACCTAACACTTGTGCATCGGATATCCTCGGGACAGAAAATAAACTCACTAAGAAAAACAGAAATAAACGATATTTCTTCACCTGATGGATTGCTTGTAAATAAACTATATTTTTCATAAATGAGCCTTAGCCCTCGCTTTTAACTTGTTCACTTGTTTTACCAAATCTCCGCTCCCGCATTTGAAAATCAACAATCGCTTGATGCAAATGTAGTTTTCTGAAATCTGGCCAATATAAATCTTCAAAAATATACAACTCCGCGTAGGCCAATTGCCACAGCATAAAATTACTTATTCGATGATCGCCACCCGTGCGAATCATTAAATCTGGATCTGGCATTCCTGCCGTCGATAAATGAGCGGCCAATAAATCAGCATCAATGTCTGAACCTTTCAACTCACCAGCAGCCACCTTTTTGGCTAAGGTCTGAGTCGCTTGCACCAAATCCCATTTTCCTGAATACGAAAGGGCCAATACTAAAGTCAATCCCGTATTTCCAGAGGTCTGATCGATCGCCGACTTTAACTCCTTTTGAGAATTGGCTGGCATCGAGGCTATATCACCTATCGCTTTTAAACGTACTTTATTCTTCATCATCGTAGGCAATTCATCATGAATCGTACCTATCAATAAACTCATCAACGCCTTCACTTCCGATTGCGGACGATTCCAATTCTCCGTAGAGAATGCATACAATGTCAAATAATCAACCCCCAATTCCCCACAACCCTCGATGGTTTCCCGAACCGCAGAAATCGCATTGCGATGTCCAAAAATTCGATCTTTAAATCCTTGTTGCTTGGCCCAACGACCATTCCCGTCCATAATGACAGCAATATGTGCTGGCAAATTGTTTGGGTCAATGGCATCTTTTATATTTTGGTCCACAGTAAATGGTAATTCAAGCTATCAAATAAGAGGCAAAGGTAGCTAATTCACAACCTTATTCAAAGTAATTATTCGGTTATTCCTGAGGGCAAAAGATAGAAATAATCGAATAGGTAAACATCAATGACGAATTTAAAAACTGATCGCCCTGAGAAAAAGAAATTTTATCCGTCGACCCTCCATATGAGGGCATCCCGTCAATCATATCTGTCAAAACTTTACTCGTCCCAAACTCAAACTGAACTCCCCACGCCGGACTAATTTGATACTTCACACCAACCCCATAGGGAATAGAAAAAGCGAAAAAAGTCATGGGATTAGGAATCGAGCCCGATGGGCTGACAAACATCCCAGAAAAACCTCCATATAAATAAGGTGTCCAATTTTTGATCTTCCGATTACTTTGATAATCCAAAAAATTATATTCGGTTATTAAGGATAAATCGATCAGTGGACTAGAAAAAGTCTTCGTCGAATAGCCAATAGCTGGCAATGAATTTAGACTTCCATCTCCTTGCAAAGATGAAAAATTGAATTTAGCCCGATAGGCAAATGCATTTTTTTTCTGATAACGAACCTGAAGATTAACCGAAGGAGACATTTTTTTCAATTGAGCTGCGTTGGGCGCCAAATGCCAATCCAATAAATCACCTTTATATAATACGACCCCTGGACCTGCTGCAAATTGCCAGCCCTGTCCAAAAGAAAGGACAGAAATAAAAACCATTAAGCTTGTGAGTAGTATTTTAGACACAGGAATCGTTCATTAATTCGGCAATGGCGGACAATCAATCTTATTCTTAATATGATAAATCAATCGAATCTGAGTGGTAAAATACTGATCCGGTCCTGTAGAATAAATAGGTGCCGTGAAGGTAGTTGTCAAAGGAATTCTGTTAACCAAAGTATTAGCTGCAAAGGCTTCTCCATTTCTTGATGTAAAAAAAGAAGTGGAAGCTAATACAGTGGATCTACTATCAGAGACGTCATCCAAATAATCGGTTAAAGAAACTCGATAACCAAAATCAAAACCCAAATCCACTTGCGCCCCTATTTTATATCGAAAACCAAAACCAAAGGGAATAGAAAGATTGACTAATGAGTAATCAGCTCCTTCCGTATTTTGAGCTTGTAAATCTACCCAACTACCTAGAGTAGGAGTGGTTGTGCCAGGCAAAATAATTTGGCGCGCCACAGGATTATGTGTAAATCCAGCTACACCCAAATATAAATAGGGCGATAAAAGAGGTCGTTTGGCTAAATTCTCTGCATTGCCCATCGGCTCATACACGGCACTAACCGAAAGTTCTTTTAAATCATTTCTAACATGTAGATTTCGATAATAATTCCCTTCAAAAGCACCTGTAGAAGAAAAATAATTATCATCTCCAGCGATTCGAATATAACTCACTTGAATATTTCCACTGAAATGCCGGCTTAAATGGCGAGTATACTGAAGTCCTACATTCCAACGCATGGTTTGTGCAGCCACCGAAAATAAACCTGCCGCAGGCACTAAATCACCAATGTAATTAGACGATCCAGCTCCAAAACTAACGGATGAGTGTGGCTTAAATGGCATCCCCTCATAACGTTCTTTAGCCTTTTGGCCTAAAAACCAAAACTGTGCCTCCGCAGAATAAGCAGCAAAAAAGATAAAAACAATAAATAAGTAGACTGATCGAATCATGTATTTTCTACATTTAATATTATACCATTAAACGCCAACAATCTAAAAATGTTGCACACGTTCAACCACGAAGATACAAATTATTGTTTGATCATTCGCCTACTTTGGCGCTGTCCATTAGGTCCAGACAAACTAATGATGTAAAACCCTGAACTAATTCGAGCTAAGTCTGCGGTAATTTGGTAGGATCCCGGCTCCCGATTGCCCTGATAAATCTGTTGAATCTCCTGACCCTGAAGATCATAAACCGCTAATTTAATTTGCATCTTTTCAAAAACGGAATATTGAATTAAAGCAAAATCAATGACCGGATTAGGTACTGAGGTGACAAGCTCCAACGAAGTAAATTCGGGCAACTGGTCCGGCGAATTTTGATAAATAGGCAAACGCTCAAAAGCTTGATTAAAAATTTGCTGCGTTTTCACCGCATCTATACCCAAATGATCTCGTATAATGGTCGAATATACTTGTCGATAATCATAAGTAAACTTCAAGTCCCCATTCGCATCCAATATTTTTAAATTAGGGTTCTCCCCGATCAATCCACCTCGCACAGTTTTACCAATCACAAACATAGGCGCGGCCGTTCCATGATCCGTCCCTTGGGTTCCGTTTTGATTCACACGTCGACCAAATTCAGAAAAAGTAACTACCGAAACAGAATCCGCTAAATTCATGTTTTCTAAATCGCTTTGAAAAGCTGCAACGGCCTCTGAAATCGTTTTCCATAGGTTGGCATGTTGCGTCAACTGGTTCGCGTGCGTATCAAAACCACCTATCGTCGTTAAAAAAATCGGTGTTTCAATTCCACCCGAAATTAACTTAGAAACAATTTGCAATTGGCGCGCCAAATTAGTCGAAGGATAAGTAAGATTAATCTTTCCCTTCGCAGCACATTCTTGAATGACTTTCGAATATTGAATAGAAGTGGTAGCTATTTGCTTTAAAAATCCCAACTCCTCACCTGCTAAAGTAGCTGGGGGAAGATCGGAATCCGAAGTACTTCCATTGACCAATTGGTAAAATAAATTTGGATCCTCAAACACAGTTCCAAAACGACCTAAATCGGATTGAAACAAAAGTGATTCGACAGAGCCCAATTGGATTGCCATCGGATGTTTAGGCAAATTCATTGGGTATTGCGGATATTTAATGCTCAAATACCTACCTGCCCAGCCCTCATCCCATACCGTTTTGGCATCTGATCCTGTATTCCAAATATCCGTAGCGCGAAAATGGGAACGATCTGGATTGGCATAACCAATGTTTTGAAGTACACTTACTTTTCCCTGATCGTACAATTTTTTAATCCCCGTCATCGCAGGATTTAAATACATGCCATTTTTTAAAGGAAGCGCCGCGTCTTTTTTAATCCCAATATCGGGTCTCTTCACAAAATATTGATCATCCTCTGCAGGAATGACCGTATTCAAACCATCATTTCCACCACTCAGTTGGATAATCACTAAAGCTTTTCCCTGTTCAGCTCCGGCTACCATCGATGCCATAGAAGCAGGTACCTGCGCATAGGCCTTTCCTGAAATTGAACCCATACCCCAAGCAGCCCCACCGCTAAGCAAGGCCATTTGTTGTAAAAATTGCTTTCTAGATACGTTCTTTTTCATATTAGCAGAGCTGGTATTCAGGTAATCGCATCAGCGCTTTTAAAAATTTATTCACCCGCGCGTCTGAATTGGCAGTGTAGGTATTCCAGTTGGCGACAATCGTACCGTCCAATAAAGTATCCAATAAAAACTTGCGGCGTGTATCTGATAAGGGGAATCTTAAGGCTAAACCGACAATCTCATCCACAAATTCATTCGCTTTTTCTGAGGTAGTAAATGTTCTTGCAAATGGGATAGGATCCAATTTAGAAGTTACCGCTACTCCATTATAGCGCTTGCCGGTCAATAAAGAATCCGTGAATCCTCCGCGATATGAATAGGTCGTGGAGCTAATCCACTCCCGTTGGCCAGGCCAACCCGCTACATTGGGCGGTTGGAATAATTGCATTTGCAAGGTTCTTGCTAACTCATAAAAATTATTCAAATCGGGTGTTTTGACTTGCAATAATTTAGCGCTTCCCACTAATAATTCTGTTGGACTTTTAATTTTACTTCCAATAATTTCAGTTTTATAAAATTCATCTGAAGTGAATAAAAATTTCAACAAGGGCTTCATCTCGAAGTTATTAGCCCTAAATACCTCCGCCATTTTAGTGACGAATACTTCATCAGGTTTGTAGTACACAAATTCTTGATAAAGCTTTCTGCAGATAAATTGAGCCGTGGCTTTTTGATCAAAAATATGATCCACTAATGTATTAATATCGAATTTTGCTGTTTTTCCAAACACCGTGACGCTAGCTTCCGTATACCAGCGAGACGCTACAAATGTTGCTGTAAGACCTGAAACTTGATAACCTGAAAGCACTTTAGCTGATTGCTTAATGTCAGTCTCTGTATAATTGCCGATCCCCATGGTAAATAACTCCATGAGTTCTCGGGCATAATTCTCGTTAGGCCCCGCTCCCCTACTGTTATTTCCATCTAAGTAGATCAACATCGCAGGATCTTTGCTAACGTCCTTCACTAATTGTTTGAAATTTCCAAAGGCGTATTTACGAAACAATTGATTTTGAACATACATGTTTTGAGGATAGGCAACCTTGGATCGTTCATTGGCAAAATGATTGTGAAAAAATAAAACCATTTTTTCACGCATATTTAAGCCCTCATTCACCATGCGGCTATACCACCAAGAAGTCATTTCAGTATACCACTTTCCGGCGCTTCCATCATCTTGTTGCGACTGTGCCGGCACCGCAGTGACCCAAGTATTAGGAGCGGCAGGCAAAGCCGAATCCTTCAATAAAGTCTTATCTAAAAAATCCGCGAAAGTACTATAACCTAAAGCCATTGTTAAATCACTTTTGGAAAAACCAAACAATGACCTAGATAATAAATGACTCATATTGGACGAATTCCAAACAGGCATATTTTATTTTTTAGGGTAGGATAAGCATCTGAAACGCTTTAATCCTTATTTTGATGCGTTATAAAATATGTTATAACGATTCAATTTTAATTATTATTTGCCGAATAATCAATAAACTGATCAAAAAAAAATATAAAAATTAAAAAATTTAATATTGATTTAATGCTAGAAAATTAAATCTTAATCCTCTAAAAATTCGATTTTAAGTGTGGTATCCGGTTTGGTAAATCTGGTGACCCGCACATCTAAACTTCCTGAAGTTTTAAATAACCGTTGGGGTACCGCGACTTGATCAAAAAAATTAGGTTTCACTCGGTAAAAATCAAACTTTTTTCTCGCCCCATTTTTCTCCCGAACAATTAATATATAGTGAATTTCATTGGGGTCAGACGCATCCGTATATTTTTTCCTTAATGCTCCGTCGATGGAGATATCCGAAATTTCATTTTTCGAATCATACATTTTTTCTGCCCAAAGGTTGGGTAAAAAAATCTGAGCCAACAAACCCAAACAGCCTACTACAAAAATAATGGTCGTGAAATTTTTAACTCCCCAGTCGGTGCTTGGACCTTGATTGCTATTGCCTCCCATCCCTCCAAACAAAGGCATTTTTAACTTTTTGCGTGGTGGGCGACGGGGTGGAACGGGATATTCAGACATAAATTTTAATATTTCACTACAAAACAAAACAATTTAAAAAAGATTACGGCATTTTTTTTGGATTAATTCGTGGAACATAGCAAGGATAAAAATTCAAATTGGTAAATTGCGTTTTAATTTTTCACCACCCGATAAAAAGGGCAGAATAAATACAATGTTTTCCATACTAAGCAAAACCGTTTACAAAATATTTGGCACTAAATCGGATCGTGATATCAAGCTTATCTTACCGCTTGTCGATCAAATTAAAAGTGCATTTGCCCAATTAGCCTCCATTTCTGATGATGCTTTGCGCGCTAAGTCGGCTGAATTTAAAGAGCGAATTCAATTATTTTTAGCGGACATCGATTCCGAAATAAAAACCTTACACGAGCAGGGTCAGGCCACGGAGGACATTGACGAAAAAGAAAAATTCTTTGTTGCCATTGATAAATTAACCGAAGATCGCAATCAACAATTAGAGATTATCCTCCTTGAAATACTCCCTGAGGCCTTTGCCGTGGTAAAAGAAACAGCTAGGCGATTTACCGAAAATAAGCAATTGGTCGTGACGGCCACCATGGACGACAAAGTCCTTGCGGCTAAAAAATCCAATGTTAAAATTGAGGGCGACAAAGCGATTTGGTTAAACCAATGGAATGCCGCTGGCAATGAAATCACCTGGGATATGGTGCATTATGATGTGCAGTTGATCGGTGGAATTGTCTTGCATCAAGGAAAAATTTCCGAGATGGGCACAGGAGAAGGAAAGACTTTGGTGTCCACGCTTCCTACTTATTTAAATGCGTTGGCGGGTCGTGGAGTACATATTGTGACAGTAAATGATTATTTGGCGAAACGTGACTCCGAGTGGAATGCGCCATTGTTCGAGTTTCATGGATTGAAAGTAGATTGCATCGATAAGCATGAGCCTAATACCGAAGCACGTCGTGCGGCGTATATGGCTGATATTACCTATGGTACCAACAATGAATTTGGTTTTGATTATTTGAGAGATAATATGGCGCGTAGTCTAGAGGATCAAGTCCAAAGGCCGCATCATTTTGCCATGGTGGATGAGGTGGATTCTGTGTTGATCGATGACGCCAGAACGCCTTTAATTATATCTGGACCTATTCCTAGGGGTGATAAGCAGGAATTCGAGGCATTCCAACCGCGCATTCATAAATTGGTAGAAGCCCAAAAACAAATCGTTCAAAACTTCTTAGTCGAAGCGAAAAAACTAGTCGCTGCCGGAGATAAAAAAGAAGGGGGACTTTCTTTATTTAGGGCCTTTAGAGGATTGCCTAAGTCAAAACCTTTGATCAAGTTTCTTTCGGAAAGTGGCAACAAGCAATTGTTGAACGACACAGAAGGGATTTATTTAGCAGAGAATCAAAAACTAATGCCTCAGGCAGATGAGCCTTTGTTATTTACGATTGAAGAAAAGAACAATCAGGTGGAGTTGACCGAAAAGGGATTGGAATTTATGAGTGGCAATACGGAAGATCCTAGCTTTTTTGTGCTTCCTGATTTATCGATTGATTTAAATAAAATCGAAAAAAATACTTCTTTGAGTGACGCTGAGCGTTTGGTTCAAAAAGAACAATTGATTCGCGATTACAATGAAAAGGCGTCTAGAATACATACAGTAAACCAATTGCTTAAGGCATATACGTTGTTTGAAAAAGACACCGAATATATTTTGGTGGAAGGGAAAGTGAAGATTGTGGATGAGCAAACGGGGCGTGTGATGGAAGGCCGACGGTATTCAGATGGTTTGCATCAGGCGATTGAAGCCAAAGAGGGAGTAAATGTGGAAGATGCGTCACAAACCTATGCGACGATTACCCTTCAAAATTATTTCCGTATGTACCACAAATTAGGGGGTATGACGGGTACAGCGGAAACAGAAGCTGGGGAATTTTGGACGATATATAAGTTGGACGTAGTTTCGATTCCGACCAACAAACCCATCCAGCGGGATGACCATGAAGATAAAGTGTATCGCACGGTGCGTGAGAAATACAATGCGGTGGCGGAAGAAATTCAGGAATTAGTGAACCAAGGAAGACCTATTTTAGTGGGTACTACTTCCGTGGAAAATTCAGAATTATTAAGTCGATTGTTGAATATTCGCAAGATTCAACATAATGTATTGAATGCCAAACAACATGCTCGGGAAGCTGAGATTGTGGCTGAGGCGGGACAATCAGGGAAGGTGACGATTGCCACCAACATGGCAGGTCGTGGAACCGATATTAAATTAAGTCCGGCGTCTAAAGAAGCGGGTGGTTTGGCTATTATAGGTACTGAGCGCCATGAATCAAGGCGTGTGGATAGGCAGTTGAGAGGTCGCGCAGGCCGACAAGGCGACGTGGGATCTTCTCAGTTTTTTGTGTCTTTGGAAGATAATTTAATGCGTTTATTTGGATCGGATCGTATTGCGAAGGTGATGGACCGACTGGGCATGGATGAGGGCGAAGTGATTCAGCATTCGATGATTACTTCGTCGATTGAACGGGCGCAGAAGAAAGTAGAAGAAAATAACTTTGGGATTCGAAAGCGTTTATTAGAATACGATGACGTGATGAATTACCAAAGAAATGCGATTTATAAGCGTCGGCAAAATGCACTTTTGGGCGAGCGATTATCGTTGGATATCATCAATATTTTGTTTGATGTGTGTCAGGACATCTCAACTACTTACACTGGCTATACGGAATTAGAGTTAAAGGTCATTGAGTTATTGGGCATGGAGCCGCCGTTTGGCGAGGAGGAATTCAATAAAATGTCGCCGGATGCGAAGACAGAGAAATTATTTTTAGCGGCCGAGCAGCATTATAAGTCGAAAAACGAAGCCATAGGCAAGCAGGTGATTGAGGTCGCACGCGAGGCGCAGCGCCAAGGTTATTCGGGAATCCAGGTACCTATTTCCAATGGTGCGATGGTCACCGGCGTGGTCGTGGATGCACAAAAAACGATCGATTCAAACGGCAAAGAAGTGCTGACGGAGATGGAGAAATTCATCACTTTATCTTTAATTGACCAGGAGTGGAAAGAACATTTACGTGAGATGGACGACTTAAAGCAGTCGGTACAAAATGCGGTATTTGAGCAAAAAGATCCTTTATTAATTTATAAGTTTGAGGCGGTGAATTTATTTCAGCGATTTGTGGCGAGGGTGAATATGGACACGATTAGTTTTGTGATCAAAGCGGAAATCCCGGAGGTACAATCGACAAATCAATCTCAAAAACCTAGCAAGGAAAAGGCACCAAAACTCCAATTAAGCAAAGATGAAGCTATTTCTTCTTTGGTGGGTGGTTTAGCTTCTGGTTCGGAAGGTGGTTCAGACATGGACTATCATGATCCATCCCAACGGTCAGTGGAGCGAGTAGCACCGCGTCAGGCGATTAAGATTGCGGATCGCAATCAGCGCGTGACGGTACAATACATGGATGGCAGCACCAAAGAAAATGTGAAGTACAAAGTGGTGGAACAAGATGTGGAGAGTGGCAAGGCGGTGGTGATTGCGTAGGCAATCTACCAGATGACGATATCATCTGCATGGGCCACTTCAATGCTTGATACAGCTTGTTGAAGTTCGGATTTTGAGCACCTGGCACGGGCAATGGCCACTGGGTTGCGAGATATATCCAATAATTCAATCACTTCTCCTTTGTCGAAATCCCCTAGATATTCGATGACTCCGACGGAAAGTAAACTTTTTCGTTGGCCTATTGCCTTCACAGCTCCTTTATCCAAAACAGCTTTTCCGGCGATTAAACTTCCGGTGGCCAACCATTTTTGGCGCGCGGTCAAACTCGCTTCCTGAGCCTCGAAAACCGTTCCAATCTTTTCTTCTAAAGCATCAATAATTCCGCGGCCTTGTTCCAATCCAAATATCACCACCTTGATCCCTAACCTAGAAGCTAGTCGGGTAAAGGTTAATTTAGAAATCATTCCGCCCAAGCCCGTACTGGAAGTATCGCTGCTAACTACGGATAAAATATCGGAATCGATTTTTTTGACATGGCGAATGATTTCGCCCTTTTCGTCCAATAAACCGCCAACGGATGTACTGATTAACAATTTTTCGGCTCCAAATCCGGTGGCAATTAAGGTCGCCAACTCATCATTGTCGGAAAATTTCAACTCCACATTACTCACCACGTCATTTTCATTGGCAATCGGGATCACCCCATTTTTCCAAAGTTCCTGATATGTTTCTTTCAACTGTAAAAACTGCTCTCTTTGCGAAAAATGATGTCTTTCACAGAGTGACTGGGCGATGGCTATTCCGTATTTTTGAAAATAATGGTTGTATTTAGCAATCAGAAGTGGATTGCCGATCGCCGCCGCTGCTTTACGTTCTGACAAAGTACCCTTGTAATTTTTGATGTTGGATTTACCTGCTGCCACCGCTCCAGAAGAGACTAAAACGATGTGATAATTAGGTTGCAAGATGGCTACTTGGGCCGCGATTTTCTCCAAAGTCTGCTCATTCACTTCTCCATTTGCATGG
>CANIYB010000051.1 GCA_947471105.1 Cytophagaceae bacterium | reverse complement strand
ATTTAACAAAAAGCCGTATTTTTGAAGATAATCTGAAATGAAAAATATGAAATTTGGCGTTGTAGTATTTCCTGGTTCTAATTGCGATGATGACACAGTAGGAGTTATTAAAAGTTTAGGCCACGAGGCTGTGAAACTTTGGCACAAAGAAACAGATCTACAAGGTTGCGATTTCATCATTATCCCAGGTGGATTTTCATATGGCGACTACCTTCGTTCAGGTGCCATTGCCCGCTTTTCTCCCATCATGGATCATGTTATAGCACATGCGAAAAACGGGGGATACCTCATGGGAATTTGCAACGGATTCCAAGTGCTGGTTGAAGCCCACTTGCTTCCAGGTGTTCTCCTTAGAAACAGCTCGCAAAAATTTATATCAAAAAATATTTTCTTAAAGACGGCGACCAACAACTCCTTGTTGACCCAAGAACTTGATTTAAACAAGGCTTATAAAATACCTATCGCACATGCTGAGGGCAGATACTTTACGGATGAAAAAACGTTAGCGAGTTTACAGGCCAACGATCAAATCCTGTTCTATTATTGTGACGAAAATGGAAACATAAATGATGCGGCCAATCCGAATGGAAGTTTGCTTAATATCGCTGGAATATGCAATGAGCAACGAAATGTATTTGGTCTTATGCCACACCCGGAAAGAGCCGCTGACCCCGATTTAAATAATACGGATGGGTTGGAAATTTTGCGCCAACTAATCCTAGAAACGGTTTCTTAATAAGCAAGATTATCTCAGGTCGTTCACAGAAACACCCGGAAATGATTTCTTGTTAAATGTAAAGTAGGCGTCATCCACTCCAGCGTTTGGATTGAATTTTGTAATCTTAAAATTCTGTTTCTTTCCTGCTTTATTCACAATCGTCCACTCCTTTACTTTAAAGCTACCCGTTTCTATCTTTAAACTAATTTTTTGAATCTGTGCCGACCTAGCCGCTGGCGCTAATTCCAATGTCGATACCCCAGCCGCTTCCGATACCAAATTGATTTTATATTGCTTTTTATCAAACGAGTAAATCTTAGCTGGGTTCAAATCACCTTCTTCCGGATCAAAGCCTGAAATGTTTACTTCATTAATTTCCTTCATGTAAGTAGACACTTCTTTCCCGTTATTAAAAATTTCTTGACCTGCTGTTTTTAATCTAAATTTAGTCCCCCTCACGGTAATCGACCCCGACATCACCCCATTTCCATCCGTCTGATAAGAAAAGTTAGCTGAAAAAGAAGGCAATGATTTATACATCTTTTGCATGCCGTCAACAATCGATAATGCCTTCGATGATTGGGCAAAAGTACCCACAGAGATAAATAAACTAACAACGATGTAAAGCAATTTTTTCATACCAATTTTATAGATTTTTTAATATTTCTTCTAACTCGGTTTCCGACTTAACTAAGACCTCCCTAGCCTTAGATCCTCCAAAAGAACCCACGATGCCCACGGACTCCAACTGGTCAATCAATCGGCCAGCACGGTTATAGCCCAATTTCAATTTTCGTTGAATCAATGACGTACTTCCTTGTTGGTGCATCACGACTAATCGTGCCGCCTCCTCAAAAAACGAATCTCTATTTGCTGGATCAAAGTCCCCCCGATCTTGCCCACCCATTTCCTCCGAATCAGGCTCAGGCAACAAATAAGCAGACGCATAACCTTGTTGGTTCCCAATAAACTCACAAATCTCCTCCACTTCAGGAGTATCCACAAAAGCACATTGCAAACGTATAACTTCAGAACCCATCGATAAAAGCATATCGCCCATCCCCACTAATTGGTCCGCACCACCTGCATCTAAGATTGTTCTCGAGTCAATCTTAGACATAACTTTAAACGATAATCTAGCCGGGAAGTTTGCCTTAATCGTACCCGTAATGACGTTGACAGAAGGACGCTGAGTCGCAACCACCAAGTGTATGCCTATCGCACGGGCCAACTGTGCCAAGCGGGCAATCGGATGTTCCACCTCTTTCCCTGCGGTCAACATTAAATCCGCAAGTTCATCGATGACCAACACAATATATGGCATAAAATCATGCTCATTAGGATTCAGTCGGCGATTGATAAACTTCTGATTGTATTCCTTAATATTTCGACAACCCGCATCCTTCAGTTTATCATAACGCATATCCATCTCCTTACAAAGGGAATTAAGCGTGTTAACCACTTTTTTGGTATCCGTTATAATGGCCTCCTCAGAATCTGGAAGACATGCCAAAAAGTGTCTCTCTAATTTATTAAATAAAGAAAGCTCTACTTTTTTCGGATCCACCAAAACAAACTTTAACGTAGCGGGATGTTTTTTGTAAATCAACGAAGTCAATAACATATTTAAACCGACCGACTTGCCTTGGCCCGTAGCACCCGCCATCAATAAGTGGGGCATTTTGGCTAAATCGGCAACAAAAATTTCATTTGAAATTGTTTTTCCGAGTGTAATGGGCAAATCATAAGTAGATTTTTGAAACTTTTCAGAACCAATAACAGCCCGAACTGGAACCATCTCTCTGTTCTTATTCGCCACTTCGATTCCTATCGTACCTTTTCCTGGCATTTGTCCAATTATCCGAACCCCCATCGCCGCTAAAGACAGCGATAAATCGTCCTCCAAAGAAGTTATTTTACTTACTCGAACACCCGCTTTGGGGATAATCTCATACAAGGTGACCGTAGGCCCAATGGTAGCCTCAATCTTCTGAATACCAATACCATAATTCAATAAAGTCTCTACAATCTTCTCCTTATTCTCCTTCAACTCATCCATCGTCACTTGAGTTGTTTGGTTTTTCTGATCATATTCCTTCAATAAATCCAAGGTCGGATAAACGTATTTCGGTAAATCAGCCGTCGGATCATATAGGCCAAATTGCTGAACCAAATCATTCGCTTTAAGCTCCTGTCCCGCTAAACTAGAATCTTCCACTTCCTCCACAGGAGTTTCGTCCACAGCCACCTTATAGGTAAACGATAAATCATCTTCAGCAGCTATTTCATTTTCATTAGGTAGCAATGTTTCTTCTACACTGATTTCTTCTACTTTCTCTGGAGGGACAATTGGCCTAAAGACCTCTAAATCTTCATTATCCTCATGAATACTAGGACCATCTTCATCGATAAAATCATCTGCAAAGTCTGTAGCTAATCCTTCATCTAAACCTTCAAGCCTTTCACTAGCCAAATCTGGAACGGCCCGAACTTGTTTAGGGTTTAATTGATAAAAAATAACCAAGAAGACAAAGCCAACAAACAATATCAAAAACACAGAGAGGTAACCAATGAGTTGGTTCAGCTTTTCATTGATAAAAAAGCCTACTCCCCCACCCAAAGAATGAGGCAAATCCAATTGGAATACCAAAAAACCTGCCACTAAACTCCCCCAAATAATGTAAAATAAGACTTGCCAAGAAAGGCGATCCAAAGGATATACTTCACGCTTAAAACCTAATTTTAAAGCCGATAAATAAAAGAGGGGAATGAGTAAAAAGGAAGACCAACCAAAAGTCCTAAACAAAAAGAAATGGGCAATCTTAGCTCCTAACAAGCCTGCAAAATTCTTCACAGGAATATCTGATCCATTTAACACATCGATTGACCCCTGCTCTAATTCACTCTGATCAGCGACGCCGACAAAAAAATTAGATGCAAAGGCGACCAACAATAAAGTGCCAATTCCAAACAAAAAAGCCGCAAAAATAATTCGAAAACGGAAGAAACCTGGACTAGAAGAACTGTCCTTTTTAGCTCCTTTCTCAAAATTAATTTGAAGCGTGTTTGATGTATTAACGATCTTTTTGGCCATAAATAAAAAGGTATTTTAATCTATAAATTTCGACTTTTTGATTTGATTTACAAAATCATTTTACAAACCATTTTTAAGGATTGCTTGATTAATTTCTTTTATTAAGCCAGGCCCTTCGTAAATGAACCCAGTGTAGAGCTGAATTAAACATGCACCAGCTTTCAATTTTTCTATTGCATCCCCCGCAGAATGAATGCCCCCCACGCCTATGATAGGAATTTTACCTTTCGACTTGTCATGCAAATAAGCAATTACTTCGGTAGACCTTTCGCGCAGTGGCCGACCACTTAAGCCACCCATCTCATTAGATAAACCCGCAGAAGACTTCAAACCCTCCCTTGAAAGTGTAGTGTTCGTGGCAATGATCCCAGCTAAATTAGTTTCCAACACAATTTCAATGACATCATCCAATTGCTCATTGGTTAAATCAGGAGCAATTTTCAATAAGATTGGTTTAGGTTTTTGCTTACTCTGATTCAATTTTTGCAACCGCATCAGCAGCTTTTTCAAGGGCTCTTTTTCTTGCAAAGCTCTTAAATTAGGCGTATTCGGAGAACTTACATTGACAGCAAAATAATCCACATCATTAAACAACGTTTCAAAGCTTAAGCAATAATCCTCTTCCGCTTCTTCATTGGGAGTAACTTTGTTTTTGCCCAGATTACCGCCAACAATCACCTTTGATCTTCGTGAGGCCAAACGCTTTTGCATAGCGAACATCCCGTCATTATTAAATCCCATCCGATTAATCAAAGCCTCATCTTTGGGCAAACGGAATAGTCGGGGCGTAGGATTACCAGCTTGTGCCTTAGGGGTAACAGTTCCCACCTCAATAAACCCAAATCCAAGATTTGCATATTCATCGACCAAATATGCGTTCTTATCAAAACCCGCGGCTAAGCCAACCGGATTCTCAAATCTTAATCCAAATACCTCTCGAACTAAATTCTTATGCTTAAACCCATACACTGATTGGAAAACCAATGAGACACCGGGAATTTTCATGATCAATCGCAAACCATGGGCTACTATCGAATGAGCACGCTCCGGATTAACTAAGAATAAGAGTGGTTTGAGAATATTTTGATAAAACATAAATTCCTTAAAAAATAAATCAAAGTAAAAATACAACATTTGACCATATTTATGGGAATAAAACAAGGATAAAATGTAGATTTAATAGAGTATATTTAAATAAATTCATTGCTTGATGAAAGTCTCAAAAAAAATAATAATTTTAAGCATCCATCGGATAATCAAGCATTTAATAAAATTTAAAGCCTATGCTAAGTCGAGTTGCTAACTCCATTTATTGGATGAATCGTTACATTGAGCGAGCAGATAATTACGCACGTTTTATCTCTGTTAATTTTAATTTAGCTTTAGACCTTCCGCCCAATGTACCCGAACAATGGGAGCCCTTAATTGTCGCTACTGCTGACCACTTCAATTTTTTCGAGCATTATCCCGTGGCCAATCGTGAAAATGTCTTGCATTTTATGACCTTTGACGTGGACAATCCCAACTCCATCCTTTCGTGTTTGTACAGTGCACGTGAAAATGCGCGGACCATTCGAGAAAGTATTTCAAAAGAAATGTGGGAATATGTCAATCAAATTTACTGGAAAGTAAAGGATCGAGTTGAGGGGAGTAAAAATTGGGAAATTTCACGCTATCAGGGTTTTTTAGAGGAAATAAAATCGGGTAGCCAACTATTTTACGGGATCGTCGACTCTACGATCACAAGAGGTGAAGGTTGGCATTTTGGACAAATGGGTAAATTATTAGAGCGAGCAGACAAAACCACGCGTTTTTTAGATGTAAAATACTTTACCCTACTTCCCGATATTGACGCGATAGGATCACCCTTGGACCTTTTATTATGGTCGGCCGTTCTAAAATCAGTTTCAGCTTATAATATGTTTCGCCAACAATACAAGGTGATTAGTCCTACTCATATCGTCGAATTTTTAATTCTGGACAAAAGCTTTCCCAGGTCCGTAGTGCATTGTCTTCAAGAGGCGGAATTATCACTTTATGCCATATCGGGAACCTCATTTGATCACGGGTATTCAAATGCAGCCGAAAAGAAAATATCAAAACTTTTATCAGAAATTGAGTTTACTGAAATTGACGATATTTTAAAAACAGGACTGCACCAATTTTTGGATGATTTCCAATCGAAGAACAATGAAATAGGCCAAACCGTATTTAATACTTATTTTGACATTAAGCCCGTAAGTTAACATAGGCTTCTAAATAAAAATCGTAATATTGCGCAAAATTACGCCATTCCCATATATGACATATTGCTTAGGTATAACAGTTAAAGAAGGTATAATCGCCATTGCCGACACCAGAATCACGGCCGGAAATGAGATGTATTCGAATAAAAAAATCTCGATTCATGAAATTAAAGATCATAGCCTTTTCATCATGACCGCTGGCCTAAGGTCTGTTCGAGACAAAGCTGTTATTTACTTTAATCAAACAGTAGAAGAACAAGAAGCCGCCTATAATTACATGCATGAGGCGGCCACTGCCTTCGGTCAAATGTTAAAAAAAGTGGCCACTGAGGACCGAGAAACGTTAGAAAAAGAAGGATATCAATTTAATCTTCATGCCATTGTGGGTGGCCAAATGCCAAAAGACACAACACATAAGCTATTTTTAATATTTCCTGAGGGGAATTGGATTGAAATAAATGATGGATTAAAATACCAGATTATTGGCAATTCAAATTATGGAAAGCCCCTTTTAAATAGAAATCTGAACCATGACACTTCTTTAAAAGATGCGTTAAAAATGGGTTTTCTTTCGTTTGATGCGACTCAGGTGAGTACCAACGATGTGGATTATCCCATAGATGTGGTCGTGTATGAAAAAAACAGCTTTAAAGCAAAAGAGGTGCGTTTATACAAAGAAGACATGCAAAAAATTTCGGATGAGTGGAATATCGCATTAAGAAATTCATTAGAAAGCATAGATGAAGAATGGATGAAAAATTTAATTTCTGTGCCTAGCCCTTCTTCTAAATGATCGCAAAAATCAAGCACTTGCTTACCTATCATTATAGCGCAGCTGTAAACCTAGAGCCACATGTCTTATATTTGCATCCTAGAAAAAGTTCGTTATTAACCATCAATTCGTTCACTTTGGATATCAACCCAAAGCCCGTTCAAATTTCTAAAAACTTAGATCCAGAAGGAAACATTCAAAATATCTTGTTTTTTAAAGAACCCACCGATTTCCTGAAGATTGAAATGAATGCGGTGGTCGAAACAACTGAATTTAATCCTTTCGACTTTGTGTATTTTCCCTTTGAGAGTAAAACATTGCCCTTGAATTACACCCATTCCTATCAAAAAACACTGAGTCCTTATTTAGGCCAAGAAGGCGTAAGCACCCTGGTGGAGCAAACCGCAAGGCAAATTGCCTCTCAAGTCAAATGGAATACTTCCTCCTTTTTATCCGAATTAAATGAATTCATCTTCAAGCAATTTGCGTATGAAATTAGGGAAGAAGGTGCTCCTAACTCAGCGGAATATACGCTAGTCAATCGGAGAGGCTCGTGCCGTGATTATGCTGTTTTATTTTCCGCCATGTGCAGAGCTCTAGGCTTAGCTACGCGGTTTGTCAGTGGATATTATGTTGGCGTCGCTCCGGTGGATGTCCCGAATCAAACACATCATTTACATGCTTGGGTAGAAGTGTACTTGCCGGGAGGCGGTTGGCGTGGCTATGACCCGACCCAACATGAAGTCGTGGCAGGAAATCACATTCCCTTAGCAGCCTCATGCTTGCCAGAAGAAATCACTCCCGTATTTGGTTCCTATCGAGGATCAGCTAGCTCCGAACTGATCACAGAAGTAAGTATTGATCGCGTTTAGCCGATTAATAATTGGGCCAATAAATAATCCGCAATTAGAATAGCGATACAAGAATTAGTTACCGCTGATGTACTTGCCTTTCCCACTTCGTACGCTCCACCTTGTGTGTAAAAACCCTGAAAGGAAGAAATAGTCACCACTATAAATGAAAAGACAACGGATTTGATTAAGGCAAAAAACATATAATTGCCTTTAAATTGAAATTGAAGACCGTGAATGTATTCTTGAGGAGAAATGGAACCGGTCAACCAACCTGCCAAATAACCTCCATAGATGGATAAAAAACATGCTAAGGTAACCAACATTGGAAAAGTCAACATGGCAGCTATGATTTTTGGAAGCACCAAATAAGACCTAGAATTAATTCCCATCACCTCCAACGCATCTATTTGTTCCGTGATTCGCATGGTGCCTAATTGGCCCGCGATGTTAGAACCAATTTTTCCAGCCAATACCACACAGGTAATCGTAGGCCCCATCTCTAAAATAGTGGTATCTCGAACGATTAAACTAATAATGTATTGCGGAACAAACGGATTGTCCATATTGGCAGCCGTTTGAACACAAGTAACCGCTCCCAAAAAAGATGAAACGATTGCGACTATGAGTAAAGAATTTATTCCAATGTCGATGCACTCCTGCATAATTAAGGGCCAATAAACCCTAAATTTTTCAGGATTTGTGAACAGCTTGCCTAGGAAGATTAAATATTTACCTAATTTTGACATGGATTTTAGATTAAACCATTTTGTCAAAGATAATGAAGAAATCAATCATAATTAGTGGGGGAAGTCAAGGAATTGGAAAAGCCTTAGTAAAAAAGTTTTTAGAAAACGGATTTCAAGTCTTTACTTGTGCCCGGAATGCAGAAAAATTAGAAAGCCTTAAAAATGAGTTTAATCATCCGCTCCTGCACACTTTTGTGGCGGATTTAAGTGATAAAAAACAGGTGTCCAATTTTGCTCAATGGATTTTAAATCAAGAAACCAAGATTGATGTCCTCATTAACAATGCAGGTTATTTTTTGCCAGGCCAAATTCAGAATGAGGAAGATGGCGTGCTCGAAAGTCAAATTGAGGCCAACCTATATAGCGCTTACCATTTGACCAAAGCCATTTTACCAAGTATGCAAAAATCTAACACTGGACATATTTTTACCATCTGCTCGACTGCTTCTATCACGGCATATACCGCTGGGGGATCTTATTGCATCAGTAAATTTGCCTTATTAGGATTTACCAAAGTCTTAAGGGAAGAATTGAAAACACAAGGAATTAAAGTTACAGCGGTACTTCCAGGCGCTACGCTAACGCCCGCATGGGATGGAGTTAATTTACCCGATTCAAGATTTATACCAGCAGAAGATATAGCGAACACCATATTTTCAGCTTACATGATGAGTACGTCGACAGTCATTGAAGAAATATTAATTCGCCCACAATTAGGTGATATAGAATTATGATTTTTGAAATAGAATATTCGCTTGAAAATATATCTATTGCGGTAACCAAGCTCTTAGAGGCCATCGAACATGGGCCGAAAATTTGGTTATTTAGAGGAGAAATGGGTGCGGGTAAAACCACATTAGTGAAAGAAATTGGCCTACAAAAAAAAGTGCGAACGATGGTGCAAAGTCCTACCTTCTCGCTGGTCAATCCCTATGAAACAGAAGCTGGTGAGCTAATATATCATTTTGATTTATACCGATTAGAAAATGTACATGAGGCCATTGATATTGGCATCGAAGAATACCTAGATTCAGGTCATTTATGTTTTATTGAGTGGCCAGAAAGAGCTGAAAGTTTATGGAATATCCCACATATCAATATTGAGATCATACAATTGACTGAATTTAGCCGTAAATTGACATGTAATTGGCAATGATGACAGAAAATACACCCTTTCAGGATATATTGGCCCAACAAGGAATCATGACGATGGAGGCCATGAATTGGACCAAAAAAAATGCAAAATCCATTCAAATTGGCATTCCGAAGGAAGCTTCTAAGGATGAAAATCGAGTTGCATTGAGTCCCCAAGCGGCCCAACTACTCATTGCCAACGGCCATGACGTGTGTGTGGAAAAATCAGCCGGTGAGCGTGCTGGATTTAATGACGCCGATTATCTTTTAGCCGGTGCCTTTGTAACCGAAAATCAAAATCAAGTTTGGCAATGTCCACTGATTATTAAAATTAACGCACCGACCCTTGATGAAATTAGCCAAATGAAAATGGGGAATGCCATCATTTCATGTGCATCTCAACATCAGCTAAGTTCTGAAGCGATAGACCAATTAAATCTAAAAAAAATCCTGGCCATTGGACTTGAATTGGCTGAAGATAACGGAGGTGAATTCCCTTTCGTCAAAATAATGGCTGAAATTGCGGGCCAATTGGTATTGCCCATCGCAAGTGAATTATTACGCAATAAAGAAGGTTCAGGCATTTTATTAGGCAATGTCACAGGAGTCCCGCCCTTTAATTTAGTTATTTTAGGATCGGGGCATGTCGCGGAACAGGTTGCCAGAGCCGCATGGCATTCAGGCATTCAAATGCAAGTTTTTGACAAAGACATATATAAATTACAAAGGCTAAAAAGCACCCTAGGCTTCCCATTAATTACCCAAGTCATTGATTCTGAAAATTTACCCAAAGCCCTACAAGAGGCGACGGTTATCGTTGGCGCATTAAGATCTGATTCTGGAATTACCCCTTGCGTCGTAACCGAAGAAATGGTAGCCAATTTAAAAGAGGGCACCTTGATTATTGACGTTTGCATCGATCAAGGAGGCTGTTTCGAAACTTCTGAAATGACGAATTTGAAAAACCCAACGATCAAGAAATACGGAATTACCCATTATTGTGTACCTAATATTCCCTCCTTAGTCTCAAAAACTTCCAGTCTTGCCATCAGTAATTTAATTACTTCTTTTGTTTTAAAAACGGGCAAAACAGGGGGAATTGAAGAGATGCTTTGGCAAGGAAAATCGTTCATGAAAGGGGTATATTGCTATAAAGGTCACGTTACCCATCCTTTCATTGGGAAATTATTTAAAAAATCTGTTAAAGACATCCAACTATTATTAATGAATTAATCGGCCATGCTAGAAGATTATACTGCCATTTCAAATGCCCCCAATTCACCCGATTTAAATGGTAAATACTTGGGCCTCATTTCGACTGATTTCATTAAAGTCTCTGATACTTTAAAAGAGGCCGCATACCAAGTAAAGAAAAGAGGATTTTCAGATTTTCCCATTTTTGTAACTTCCCAAAGGCCCATCGAAATAGGTCAAAAGTTAATTGGCGTCAACGAGTTAAACGAAAATAAATGGAACTACCATGCTTCCATGATGGAGGAATTTGTGCAACGTAAATTAATTGCCGAAGAAAACATGGAATTATTT
>CANIYB010000050.1 GCA_947471105.1 Cytophagaceae bacterium | reverse complement strand
GGCAGAATTGTCGTGAGGGGAAATGCAACTTTTGATACATCTAAATCAGGTAAGGAGCAGATCATTGTATCTGAGATTCCTTATATGGTCAATAAGGCTAATTTAATTAAGCAGTGTGCTGACTTGGTGAATGACAAGCGTATCGATGGAATATCCGAGATACGTGATGAATCTGATCGTCAGGGAATGCGGATTGTTTTTGATTTGAAGCGGGATGCGGTGGCTAATGTAGTTTTAAATAATTTATATAAGCACTCGGCGCTTCAGTCATCCTTCAGTGTCAACAATGTAGCCTTGGTTAAAGGAAGGCCAATGATGTTAAATCTTAAGGATTTAATACATCATTTTGTTGAGCATCGAAATGAGGTCATTATTCGTCGGACGCAATTTGATTTACGTGAAGCTAGAAAACGTGCACACGTTTTGGAAGGCTTTATTATTGCTTTAGACAATTTAGATGCGGTTATTAAGTTGATTCGTGAGTCTAAAGATCCTTCAGCGGCGCAGGATGGCTTAATGTCAACATTCAATTTATCTGAAATTCAATCGAAGGCTATTCTTGAGATGCGTTTACAACGCTTAACAGGAATGGAGCGTGAGAAAATCATGAATGAATTTGCTGAAATCATGAAATTGATTGATGATTTGGAAGATATTTTGGCAAAGCCAGAGCGTCAATTGCAAATCATTAAGGATGAATTGACCGACATGAAAACTCGTTATGGCGATGAGCGTAGAACGCAAATCAATATGACAGACGAAGAATTTTCGGTGGAAGATATGATTGCCGATGATGAGATGTTGATCACAGTGTCTGCTCAAGGCTATATTAAGCGTACTGCCATCACAGAATATCGTTCTCAAACTAGGGGTGGAGTAGGTTCACGTGCGGTGGCTACGAAAGATGATGATTATACGGAACATTTGTTCTCGGCAACGATGCATAATTGGTTATTGTTTTTCACTGAGCGTGGAAAATGTTTCTGGTTACGTGTTTATGCGGTGCCAGAAGGTTCAAAAGTTTCCAAGGGTAGACCGATTCAAAATATGATGAATATTGAGAATGGTGATTCGATAAGGGCTGTCATTAATGTTACATCCATAACGGATCCAGATTACATCGATAATAATTTCATTGTGATGTGTACGCAAGATGGAACAATTAAGAAAACTTCGCTTGAAGCTTACTCTAGACCACGTCAAAACGGAATTAATGCCATCACGATTCGTGAAGGAGACCGTTTATTAGATGTGGCGTTAACGAATGGCAATAATCAGATTGTGATAGCGACTAATACTGGTCGTTCGGTTCGTTTTGAGGAAACTCGGGTGAGACCTATGGGACGTACGGCTGCGGGTGTAAAAGGGATTTGGATTGATGAGAAAAAACCAACCGAAAAGGTAATAGGGATGGTTTGTGTATCAGATCCTGCGGTCCAACAGTTATTAGTGGTATCTGAAAAAGGTTTTGGTAAGCGTTCAGAGGTAGATGACTATCGATTGACCAATAGGGGAGGAAAGGGTGTGAAAGCGCTTAATATCACCGAGAAAACGGGTGCATTGGTAGCGATCAAAGAAGTGGATGATAATGATGATTTGATGATCATTACCAAAGCGGGTATTTTAATTCGTTCATCAGTCGCTGAACTTCGTGTCATGGGTAGAAATACGCAAGGAGTGAAGTTGATTCGTCTGAAAAATGAGTCGGATGAGATTTCGTCTGTAACTAAAATTGAAAAAGAACCTGAGCCTGAAGAGGGGGAGATTGTAGAAGGTACTGAAATTGCAGAAGGAGTAGAGGTAATTTCTGAAGGAGCTGAGTCGACGGAAGGAAATGCTGATGCGTCAACAGAAGATAGCGAAGGTCAATCTGCGGATGGTGATCAAGTAGATGATTTAACAGAAGAGTAAATTTTTATCGGCCCGAAATTTATTTCGGGCTATTTTTTTTAATATAAACAAAAACAATGAAAAAATTAGTTTTAACCCTGTTTACTGTGGCTATGGCTGCAGGCTCGACTTTCGCCCAGGTGGATAAGGCTTTGGTCGAAGCGCAAAAAAAAGCCATTTTAGATGCTGTTAAAAAGACAGACGAAGCGGTAAAGAAAACTCCAACTAAACCAAAACCATGGTTAGAGAGGGCAGTAGCTTATTTGGATTTGGCATCATTTCCGGATTCAACGGTAGCATTAAAGGATGCGGATGCTTCATTTAAGGCGTTGGAATACATTGCTGAGGCGGTTAAATTGGATACCAAAGATGGTAAAAAAGGTGCTACTGCAAAGGAAGCAGAGGTTTTGTTGACCGGCCGTGAAAAGGCATATGGTGCTTTAATGAATATGGGAGTTATAAAATACCAAGGGAAGAATTATGCAAGTTCTTATAAATACATGAGTAAGGCTGCAGAAATTTCTCCTAATGATACAACATCAGCGATGTATACAGGTGTTGTAGCGCAATTATGTCAAAAAGACGCAGAAGCAAAAGTTGCTTATGAGCATTATTTGAAAATCGGTGGAAAAGATATGGCGATCATGTATGGCTTATCGCAAATTTATAAGGTAGCTAAAGAAGAAGATAAATCGTTAGCTATCATAGACCAAGCGATGGCTATTTACCCGAATAACAAGGATTTGAAAAATGAGAAATTCAACATGTTGATTTCTTTTAATCGAATTGATCAAGCCATTACTCAGTTGAAGGCTACTTTAGATAAGGATCCTAAAGATGCCATGTCCTGGTTAAATTTAGGTTTATTGTTTGAGAATAAGGTTTCAGGGGTCAATGAAGAAGCTCGTAAAATTCAAGAAAAAACGTTTAAGGTAAATGATGCTAAGCGTAAAGTAGCGGCACAAAAAGACCAAGTGGACTTGTTTTCAGATGAATTAAAGCGTACAAAAGCTAAATTAAAAGCGACTCCTCCAGCCAAACAGGGACCAATAAAAGCTCAGATTACTAAGTTGGAATCTACGTTAGTTGAATATAATACCGCTTTAAATGATATTAAGGCTGATTTATCTAAAGCTGAATCGGAAGTAGGGGATGTGGCTGCTAATAATGCCAAATTAGCCGAATTGAATGCTAAAATTGCTGATTATCGTAAAGATTTACCGATGTACTATACAAAGGCATTAGAGGCTGATGAGAATTACTATGATGCTTTATACCAATTGGGTGCTTATTATTACAATGAAGGGGTAGAAATTAAGAAGAAAGTGGATAATATGGATATGGAAACCTATAAAAAAGAAGGGAAGGCGGTTGAAGCTTCCGTTTCTGCTAAATACGAGCAAGCATTGCCATATTTTGAGAAAGCATTTAAAAATAAAAAGGAAGATGATTTAAAAGAGGTTTTGAAGCAGATTTACAAGGCTTTGAAGCTTGATGCTAAATTAGCTGAGTTAAATTAATAAGCTCATTTTGTTATTATTAAAAAGGCCGACAAGATTGTCGGCCTTTTTTGGTTTCATGTTAAATATGAAATTATATATTATGTGTAATATAAGTTCATCAGTTATAGGAATGCAGCGATCATAGGGGTGTATGTAAATATCTTATTTAACATAATATAAATTATAAAACAAATACGATATAAATCAATAGGAGGATATTTTTGGTCTCAATAAGCTTATTGTGATGTGATTTAACACGTTGGATTATTAAGAGCATATGATCATTGTAGTTGATATATTACGTCTTAAAATATTGAGTTATTTCCATGGATGATTTTTAATACTAAGAAGCGATTGGAAATTTGACGGTAAATTCAGTCCAGCCATTTTGTTCTGATTGAACGGAAATAGATCCTAGATGTAAGCTGACAATCCGCTCGACTAAAGAAAGCCCAATGCCATAACCTTTAGATGCTGCCGTATTTTCGGCTCTAAAAAAGGGTTGGAATATATAGGGAATATCTGCTTCAGGAATCCCTTTTCCTTCATTTTTTATTTTGATTTCAATGCTTTGGTCTACGATTTGAAGGCTTACATGTGCCTGTTTATTTGTACTAAATTTGCAGCCATTTTCAATTAGGTTTTTTAAAGCCGTGAGAATCAATTTTTCGTCTCCTTTAATGTGCAGTAATTCCTCGTTATCGGGCATGAATTGTGTGTCGATGATTACTTTATAAGCTGCATTTAACTTTTGAGTTAAGCTACGGGATTCCCACATGATTTCATCTATCCGAAGGATTGAAAAACTGGCTTGATAATCTGATATGCTTATTTTATTGAGTTCTAATAGGCTTTCAGTAATGGCCGCAAGGTCTTGCGTATCTTCTAAGACTGAGGCAATTGTTTGCTTATAATCTTCAATTTTGCGTTCATTTAAAAGGCTAACTTCTAATTGGGATGAAATTTTCGTCAATGGGTTTTTCAACTCATGGGACACATTAGCGATGAAGGTTTTTTGCAATTTGAATGCATTTTCAATCCGCTCTAATAATCGATTAATGGTAGTCACCATCTTCCCTATTTCATCTTCAGAATCTGCTGTATTTAGCCTTTGTTCCAATCTTTTGGGAGATAATTGGTCTACCTGCTTAATTACTTCTGAAATAGGTTTAATGGCCCTTCCTGCAAAAAACCAACCTGATATTACGACGATAAAGACGAATAATAAGAAAAGGGCAATTAAAATGTTTTTTAAATCTTTGGCATTTTCTGCTGAGTATTGGTCCTCAGCGCCCGCAAACACTACTATTTGGCCTTCTGGTGTTACAAAAACAGTGCCAAGAACTTCTAATTCATCGACTTCAAAACGGACTTCTTTCTTTTTAAAGACTTCTTTTACTCGGTCCACATCGATATGAAAATTGATCGTATCGTTGGACCGATAAATTCGTTCGTTGCAGGTATCGTAGGCCATGATGTTTTCCTTGTATAGGATATCCCGATTGGCCCGATTGATTATACGAAAAAGTTTGGAGTCTACTTGGTTTACATTTACTAACAATTCAGCCGCAGTATTGGCTTTTTGTTGCAGTCGGCTGTAAAATTTATCTTTATAATTCTGCTGAGTAAATACATAAATAATGAAATATGACACGAATAAGATCGCTGAAACTAGATAAGTAAACTGATAAGTTAGTCGAGACCGTATCTGCATCTTTTATTCTTGTCGTAAAATATACCCCATGCCAAATTGAGTGTGTATCAACTTAGTAGAAAATCCTTTATCGACTTTCTTACGTAAATAATTAACATATACTTCGATCAAATTTGAACTATTTTCATCTTCTACTTCCCAAATATTTTCAGCAATTTCAGCCTTTGAGATCACTTTTTCTTGGTTTCTCAAGAAGTATTCTAATAGCTGAAATTCCTTGGAAGTTAAATTGATCATTTGTCCAGCACGACTCACTAAAGAACTGTTTAAGTCCATTTCTAGGTCGGCAAATTTTAAGACCTGCGCATCTAATATCGTTTGATTAGACCTTTTAATTAAAGCTTTTACTCGGGCTAAAAATTCCTTAAAGTCAAAAGGTTTAGGTAAATAATCATCTGCACCCGCTTCAAAACCATTCAATTTATCATCCGTCGTGCTTAAGGCCGTTAACATCAAAATGGGCGTTTGAATCCCTAGACTTCTAAGTTCTCTACATAAATCCAATCCATTAATCCCTGGTATAATGATGTCTGAAACAATGAGTTGGTATGTGTGAGCCAGCGCCAATTGTTTGCCAATATGGCCATCATACGCGATGGAAACGTCATAATTATTTTCTTCCAGCCCTTGCTTTAAGGATTGAACAGTCTTTGGCTCGTCTTCAATCAATAAGATTTTGATCATTTTAAAATGGATACTAAATCCGCTGGAGAATAATTAATTGATTTTAAAACTTTGTTGTCCGACTTTCTGAATACTTTCCAAACTCCATGTTCTTCTTTTATCTCAGCTTCTGTCCCATCTTTATCCTGGTAAAATTTGACGGTGTATTCAGCTTCTTCTAGACTTTGACATGCCTTAGACATATTAGAACGCTGCACTTCATTAAATAAGTCGACAAACTTTTCGCCCAATCCAAATTCTAAAACCGCCCCTGACAGTACATATTGTAAATCACACAGCGCATCCGCAATTTCAACCAGGTCATTTGCCGCAATAGCTTCTTTTAATTCATCTAATTCTTCGGCCAACAAACTAACCCTCAATCCGCATCTTTCAGGGGAAGGAATGGTAGGTTCTGCTAATATAGGTGCTCCAAATGTCTGGTGGAATTGAGCTACTTGGTTTAATGAGTCTAATTTTTGCATAAAATGATTACGTATATGTTTTAAAATTAATCAATATTAAGCCAAAGTCAAAAAATACCATCTGGGCTTGTTTAGGCTATAATTTTATTTAGCATAAGCCTTACTATATGTGATCAAAAGTGCATGTTTGAACCAATTGTTAACATATTAACCACTTATCCACAATTTCCTGTGGATAAGTGGGGTTAAACCTGTGGATAAGATATATTCATCGACCTATGAGTCTTTTCCAAAATACAATTGTGCACAAGTGTGGATATCTTGTGGATAAGTAGAGCTCATTAGATCATGAAATGGATTGATATTTTGATCAACAGAATTCCCTGAAATGTAATCCATTAATCAGATGATTAATCAGAGGGTTTACTTTCTGTAAATGTGCCATCGGAATAAAATATAATGACACGATCAATTTTCTTTTGAAGAGACCTACCCGAGGTGGGTATATTATTATCTGAACCAGTATTACCCACTGCATTAGGCGTTAAATTACTTTCTTTTACTGACCGCCTGAGATTTGATCGTACAATAGTAGACTCCGGTAAATTATTTTTAACGGATTCTGAAGCGGTATCATTTTGCGCATCAAATAAATTATTCAATGGCAAAATTTCTTGACCCGAAGGAGTGGGTAATTTTGTGCCCGAAACAATTAATGTTCGATCCTCAAATAATAAGTCTTCTGCACTAACCTCAGGAAAAGCGCTTAGTATTTTTTGGACAACATCTAAGCTTGGTTTATTTCTGCCTGATAATATATGAGATATACTGCTCCGAGGAATTCCTAATACATCCGCAAACTGAGAAGAACTCATTTGCTTTCTTTTAATTAACAATTCTATTTTATCACTTAGATTCATAAAAAATACTTTTGTAAATAACCAGTAACAAAAGTAAATTTTAGTCAATAGAAATGCAACAAAAAATTAAGATATATTTTTGTTTACAAAAGTGATATACAATCGTGATGAATGGTAATTTGTTTACTTTTGTATAAACCTCCTACAGCCTTCTTGAAATCTTTTTTAGACATACCTAACTGATCATAAATGAGCTCGGCTGGACTTTTATCATGCAGCATTAGTACGCCATTGTTTTCTTTTAATGCATCTAAAAGACGAGTGATTTGATTGTCAACTCGCACATGACCCATAGGTTCTAATCTTAAATCTAATTTACCGTCTGGCCTAATGTTAGATATGTAAACACTGGTTATTTGGCCCATGTTTAGTTTTGTAAACACTTGATTATTGAACAACAATCCGATGACACAATTGTTAACCAAACATTTAATTCCTAGATCTGTGTATTCAAATGGAATCACTTCTATTTTGTCGCCAATTGTAAACATACTTTCTGCGTCAACAACCGGTAGAAATTTTTCCACACGTGCAGAAGCTACAATACGATCCGTTTGTGCATCAAGGTAAATGTAGACAAGATAGGATCTGCCAACCGTCATTTTTTGAAATTGCTGGCTAAAAGGAACAAATAGGTGTTTAGCTAAACCCCATTCCAAAAATACACCTAAAGGAGTTACTGAATGTACTTCCAAATAAGCAAATTGGTTGATTGTCGCAAAAGGTTTTAGCGTTGTTGCTATTATCCGGTCTTCAGAATCTCGGTATATAAAAACCTCTAAAATATCATCTATTTGGTATGTTTCGGGCACATACTGCAGCGGAAGCAATATTTCGTCCTCATATCCATCTAGGTAAAGCCCGAAAGGAACTTCTTTAATTATACGTAGGCTATTGTATTCGCCAATTTTCAATTCATTTTCCATAAAAAAACCCGGTGTATAAGACCGGGTGTAAAGGTAATCATTGATTTTGGATTAGACTACGACATTATTTTCACGTAATGCTTGATTTAAGGATGTTTTCAAATCCGTACTCTCTTTTCTTTTGCCTATAATCAGTGCACAAGGTACTCCATAAGTACCCGCTGGGAATGTTTTTTGAATGCTACCAGGAATAACAACTGAATTCTCAGGAACAAATCCAATATACTCAACGGGTTCTGGACCGGAAACATCGATGATTTTTGATGAGCCTGTTATGGTTACTCCTGCGCCCAAGACTGCTTTTTTACCTATATGCGCTCCTTCTACTACAATACAACGAGATCCAATAAATGCTCCATCCTCTATAATAACAGGGGATGCTTGAGGTGGTTCTAAAACTCCACCTATGCCAACACCACCACTTAAATGTACATGTTTGCCTATTTGAGCACAACTTCCAACCGTTGCCCAAGTATCCACCATGGTTCCCTCGTCCACAAATGCCCCAATATTGACATAAGAAGGCATTAAAATAGTCCCTTCAGCTAAATATGCGCCATAACGAGCGACAGCTGGTGGAACAATTCTAACTCCCAATTCCTTATAATTCGACTTTAAACGCATTTTATCATGGTATTCAAATATCCCAACTTCACTAACTTCCATCTGGCGAATAGGAAAATACATAACAATCGCCTTTTTTACCCATTCATTTACTTGCCATGTTCCATCTTCCTTAGGTGCGGCCGTTCTAAGCTGACCCTTATCCACCAATTCAACTACATCTTCTATCGCTTTAACCGTTTCAGCGTTTTTTCTTAACTCTGGATTATCCCAAGCCTCTAAAATTAATTTTTCTAACGTATTCATATAAATCTTATGCAATTATTGAAAGACAAAGAACGGGTAAAATGATGAAATTCTCAATGGATTTATAAAATAAATGATCGCTAATTAAGCCTTTTTACTGTTTTTGTATACAAAATGCTGATTCAATTTAACTTAAACTTTAATAATTTATGTAATTGATTTTCAATTAGTTACACAATGAAACAAAATTTAATTTTGTGATTTCTTAGCCTTGAATTTAGCTAAATTGACAAGTGACATTCTGTCACTCCCCTACCCCATCAGATGATTGAAGTATTTTGATATACAAATATAGCAAAATTGTTTGAATAAAAAACGTATCCATGATTTATTTTACATAAATACAATAATTAGCATTTTAGATAAATAATAATAGTACGATTTACATTTGTAAGAATCTTATTTTAAAACGTTTAAATAGCCATAATTGCATTTTAAAAACTTGTTATAGTTATATTTATTTTATAATTTTGATTTTTAATAAGGAAATCAAATTATTTATTCAATGAAAAAAATTAAAGTAGCTATTAATGGTTTTGGTCGCATCGGTCGGCTTACTTTTCGCAGATTGCTTGAAAAGGAAAATGTGGAAATTGTTGCAATCAATGATTTAACTGATAATGCAACTTTGGCTCATCTATTGAAATATGATTCAGTACATGGTCGTTTCAATGGTACAGTTAGTTCTGATGCGAATAGCATTACAGTTAATGGGAAAGTAATTAAGTCTTTTGCTGAGCGTGATCCTAAATTATTACCTTGGGCTTCTTTAGGGATAGATGTTGTTTTAGAATCTACTGGTAGGTTCATTGATCAAGATGGTGCTGGACAGCATTTAACTGCTGGAGCGCGTAAAGTTATTATCTCTGCTCCTGCTAAAGGTGATATTCCAACCGTTGTGTTGGGTGTAAATGATGAAACCTTAACAGATTCGATGACCATTATTTCAAATGCTTCTTGTACGACCAACTGTTTAGCTCCCATGGCTAAGGTTTTAGATGATGCTTTTGGAATTGAAAAAGGATTTATGACTACTGTTCATGCTTATACAGCTGATCAGAATTTGCAAGATGCTCCTCATTCGGATTTACGTCGTTCTCGTGCGGCAGCTTATTCGATTATACCAACCTCTACCGGTGCCGCTAAGGCAGTGGGTTTAGTTTTACCTCATTTAAAAGGTAAATTAGATGGTAATGCTATGCGTGTTCCTACTCCAGATGGTTCAGTTACAGATTTTACAGCTTTATTAAAGCGTGACACTACTGTTGCGGAAATTAATGCAGCTTTAAAAGCAGCGGCTGATGGCCCAATGAAAGGGATATTAGAATATACAACGGATGAGATTGTTTCTATTGATATTATTGGAAATCCACATTCATGTATTCTAGATTCTAATCTTACTACTGCAATGGGTAACTTAGTTAAAGTTGTAGGTTGGTATGACAATGAATTTGGATATTCTTCTCGTGCTGCAGATTTAATTGCTCGCGTAGGTTAAGAAATTAAATAATGATATAATCGAGAGGCTTAAGAAATTAGGCCTCTTTTTTATTTATCGCTCTTAGGTAATTGATCGGAAATCCCTTTTCGTAGAAAATTTTCTCAAATCTTGTTTTGATTCCAAAATGATCCTTATTCCAGGTTGATTCATATAAGTCATTTGTGCTAGCGATGATTTCAAATTTATTCGCAGGTAAACTTTCCATGGAATATTCAAAAAAGGGAGCGGAATCTGTTTTGAGGTGGAGAATTCCATCTGGTTTTAATACCTTCTGATATTTGTTTAAAAAATTGGGATGCGTTAATCTTTTTTTCTCGTCTCGATCTTTCGGTCTTGGATCAGGGAAAGTAATCCAAATTTCATCTACCTCATTTTCTTCAAAAAAATCATCGATGAATTGCATCATGATTCGTAAGTATGCCACGTTATTTAGGTTTTCTCGTTGGGCCACTAAACCAGCTGCTGCCAAACGATCCCCTTTAATGTCAACACCAATAAAATTTTTGTCTAAAAATATTTTGGCTAATCCATTGGTATATTCACCCCTTCCACAACCTAATTCCAATACAATGGGATTGTCATTTAAAAATTGCTTCGAATTCCATTGTCCTTTTTGTTGGCCAAAATCAGGTTTGGTATACTGAATGACATTATTTAATGTCTCAGCCCACTCATATTTTATATGCTTATTTCTACCCACTAAATTAGTTCGTCAATTTCTGCTATTAAATAGGTACTTCCGGTGACCAAGATTAAATCATCTTGTTTCATTTTATTTTTCACAAAT
>CANIYB010000049.1 GCA_947471105.1 Cytophagaceae bacterium | reverse complement strand
TTCTAGGGAAGAAATATTTGATATTTGAGCTCTTTAATGGCAAGGATTATTTAGAAGACGCAGACCGAGGAAGTAATTTGGACGCCACCGATATGGCATTGCATAGTTTCAAAAAAAGCAAAATAGTGATGTCGCTGGATGCTTTTGACCTACACAAGACGGAAGAAAACCAATTTGCCCATCATGAAATTATGCGAAACAATTGGCAACTTGCCAACGACTCGGATTCTCTAAACAGTGTCATTAATGCTATGAAACGTGGTTTTACCAAATCCACTGGCCCTAATTTCATGTATCATCAAAGGCCCATTACGCAATCATTGATGCTGCTAGAAAATACAAAATGGGTCAAAAAGAGATTAGCAAAAGGACTTAAAAAGGCCAATAAGAATCCGTACGACATCGCGCTCCAACAAACACAAAATATGTTGACTTTTGGCCAAACCAATTTAGTGAGCTTGGATGATAAAGAAATCGTACTGAAAAAAACGAACCTAGAATGGCATCACAAATTTACCAATGCCTTAACCATTTTGGTTATGTTTTTAATCGGTGCACCTTTAGGAGCCATCATTAAAAAGGGGGGATTTGGCATCCCAGTGGTTGTAGCTGTATCCTTTTTTATTTTGATGTATATCTTAACCCAGCAAGGAGATAAGATGGCAAAGGAAGGGAAACTGATCTTGCAAATAGGTGCATGGGCCTCAAATACTATCCTAGGGCTAATTGGCCTATATTTTCTGCGCATTTCCTTAAACGACTCCAGACTATTTGAATCAGATTTTTATCATGTCACTTGGCAGCGTTTAAAAAACTGGATACAGAAAACAAGAGTTTCTAAAGCGCTACAGAATTAGACTTGCATATACCATTCGTTTTTTGTACTTTTGCGAATTAATTTTTAAAACTTTAAAACTGGTAAAAGATGTATTTGTCACCCGAGAAAAAACAAGAGATTTTCGAAACGAAAGGGAAAGCAAAGTCAAAAATCGATACTGGTTCTTCTGAATCGCAAATTGCGTTATTCACGTACAGAATCAATTATCTGACTGAGCACCTTAAAAAGAACAAAAAAGACCATAGCACACGCTTAGGACTTTTGAAATTAGTAGGTAAGCGCCGTCGTTTACTTGATTACTTAACTCGTACCGATATCTCAAGATATCGTGCTATTATTTTAGAATTAGGTATTCGTAAATAATATATTCAGGGTTCCATTTAGTTGGAGCCCTGTTTTATTTGCCATTTATCAACATTTGTCATCGACAAACAAAGCTTATTACACGCAAGGTTGCGTGAGAATTTATTCAGAAACGTATGTCATTTAACATTATTCAAAAAAATATTTCGATGCCTAATGGCAAGGAAATCCAAATTGAGACTGGCAAGTTAGCCAAGCAAGCGGATGGATCTGTTGTTATTCGTTCAGGAAATATGATGTTGTTAGCCACTGTGGTTGCCAACAAAGAGGCCAAAGAGGGAGTAGATTTCCTTCCATTATCTGTTGATTACCAAGAAAAATTTGCGTCAAATGGACGTATTCCAGGTAGTTTTCTAAAAAGAGAGGCTCGCCTTTCTGATTATGAAATTCTTATTTCACGTTTAGTAGACCGTGCCTTACGTCCTACATTTCCAGATGATTACCATGCAGATGTGCAGGTATTGATCAACTTAATTTCAGCGGATTCAGAGGTTTTACCGGATGCTTTTGTTGGCCTAGCGGCTGCAGCAGCACTTGCGGTTTCTGATATTCCATTTAACGGACCTATTTCTGAGGTGCGTGTAGCCAAAATTAATGGAGAATATAAAGTAAATCCAAGTGTCAGTGAATTAGCTGGTGCTTCTTTAGAATTAATCGTTGCCGCAAATGCCAACGATATCTTAATGGTGGAAGGGGAAGGAGATGAAATCTCGGAAGCTGAAATGATTGAGGCACTTCGCATTGCACATGATGCCATTAAAATTCAATGCCAAGCATTGAATGAATTAACAGTGGCGTGTGGAAAAACTGAAAAGAGAACGTATAGCCATGAAACGCATAATGAAGAATTACGTGCTGAATTGTGGAAGAACTATTACGATAAATATTTGGCGGTAGCAAAATTAGCGAACCCTAAAAAAGAAGAAAGAAAAGCAGGTTTCAAAGCGATTGTAGATGAATACATCTCTACGTTAAATGAAGACCATACCGTAAATCTTTCTTTAGCAAAAGTATATTTACATGACATCGAAAAGGAGGCGGCACGCCAATTGGTCCTTCAAGAACGTTATCGTTTAGATGGTCGTAAATTGAACGAAATTCGTCAAATCACTTGTGAGGTAGATTATTTACCAACTCCACACGGATCTGCCGTTTTCACACGTGGGGAAACACAATCATTGACTACGGTTACTTTGGGAACTAAAATGGATGAGCAGATTATTGATCAAGCCATGACTCAAGGTTACAACAAGTTTATGTTGCACTATAATTTTCCTGGATTCTCCACGGGCGAAGTAAAGCCAAATAGAGGAGTAGGACGTAGAGAAGTAGGCCATGGTAATTTAGCCATGCGTGCGATTAGAAAAGTATTGCCTAAAATGGAAGATTTCCCATACACATTACGTGTGGTTTCAGATATTTTAGAATCAAATGGTTCGTCGTCAATGGCAACCGTTTGTGCGGGAACTTTAGCATTAATGGATGCAGGGGTTAAAATCAAGGCGCCTGTTTCAGGAATTGCCATGGGTTTAATTTCAGATCCTAAAACGGGTAAATATGCCGTTTTATCTGACATTCTAGGTGATGAAGATCATTTGGGTGATATGGACTTTAAGGTAACGGGTACTGAAAATGGTATCACTGCTTGCCAAATGGACATAAAAGTGCAAGGGTTATCCTATGAAGTTTTAGTAGAAGCATTATCTCAAGCGAGAGAGGGTAGACTTCACATCTTAAATGAGATGAAAAAGGCGATTCCTAGCGTTAGAGATGATTATAAGCCACAAACACCAAGAGCTACCGTGATCAAAATCATGAAAGAGCAAATCGGTGCGGTGATCGGGCCAGGTGGAAAAGTGGTTCAAGATATTCAAAAACAATCAGGTGCTACCGTAACCATTGAGGAAAAAGAAGATGGAGGATATGTAAGTATCTTCTCAGCGAACGGAGCTGCGATGGATATGGCGATTCGCATGGTGAAAAGTATCGTAACGATACCTGAAGTTGGCGAAATCTACGATGGAAAAGTTAAGAACATCCAAGCATTTGGAGCTTTCGTTGAATTCCTACCTGGAAAAGATGGATTATTGCATATCTCAGAAATTTCTTGGGATCGCATAGACACCATGGATGGAGTTTTCAAAGAAGGTGATAAGGTTAAGGTTAAATTAGTGGAAGTAGACAAAAAGACTGGTAAATTCCGTCTTTCAGCGAAAGCATTATTACCTAAACCAGAAAGTTCAGATAAATCTGAGTAATTAGATATAAGTTTATGGGTTTATTGGAAACAATAAACCCATTTAATCCGTTGTAACATACTATGAGGCAGCTAAAAATTAGCAAACAAATTACCAACAGGGAAAGTCAATCGCTTGATAAGTACTTGCAGGAAATCGGAAAAGTAGATTTATTGACTCCGGATGAGGAGGTTATACTAGCTCAAAAAATTCGCGAAGGGGATCAATTGTCTCTTGAGCGTTTAACGAAGGCTAATTTACGTTTTGTCGTGTCCGTAGCCAAACAATATCAAAATCAAGGACTTAGTTTAGGTGATTTAATTAACGAGGGAAACCTTGGTTTAATTAAAGCAGCACAAAGATTTGACGAAACGCGTGGATTTAAATTCATTTCGTATGCCGTTTGGTGGATTCGTCAATCTATTTTACAAGCCTTAGCTGAGCAATCACGTATCGTTCGTCTTCCATTGAACCGCGTAGGTTCTTTGAATAAAATCTCAAAAACCTTTTCTGAGTTAGAACAAAAATTTGAGCGTGAGCCTTCGCCAGAGGAATTAGCAGAAGTGTTAGAAATTTCAACAGGCGAAGTAGTCGATACACTTAAAATCTCAGGAAGACACGTATCTATGGATGCTCCTTTCGTTCAAGGAGAAGAAAATTCACTTTTAGACGTATTGGAGAATGATTCAGAGGATAAACCAGATTCAGGTTTAATTAATGATTCCTTACGTCGTGAAGTTCAAAGAGCTTTATCGACCCTTACTCAAAGAGAAGCGGATGTCGTAACTTTGTATTTTGGATTAAATGGAGAACACGCAATGACACTAGAGGAAATTGGCGAGAAATTCAATTTGACTCGAGAGCGCGTGAGACAAATTAAAGAAAAGGCGATTCGTCGTCTGCGTCATACTTCCCGGAGTAAAGCGCTAAAAACATATCTTGGATAATTTTTAAAGCCTCTTATGAGGCTTTTTTTTGCTATGGGATTTCCTGCAGGCATTGTCGAACTAGTAGATATTCTATCCCAAATGGGAGTGGAAGAAGCAGTAATTTGCCCTGGTTCTAGAAATGCCCCTTTAATGTTGGCTTTAGCGAGACATCCCAAAATCCATTGCTATTCCATCTCAGATGAACGCTCAGCAGGTTTTTTTGGGTTAGGCCTTGTACTTGCCAGTAAAAAACCCGTGATTCTTTGTTGCACCTCAGGTTCAGCCGGTTTAAATTTTGCCCCGGCCGTGGTGGAAGCGTTTTTCCAAGAGTTGCCTTTGTTAGTCTTTACTGCAGACCGACCCGCTGAATGGATCGGCCAGTGGGATGGTCAAACGATATATCAAAAAGAATTATATGGAAATCATGTGAAACAATTCATTGATTTTCAAACTGATTTGCTTCAGAAGCCCGAGTATTACTTGAATGTTGGAATGGGCGCATACCAACAAGCATCTGCCGAACCCAAAGGCCCCATTCATATCAATTTCCCTATTTCAGAGCCATTTTATCCTGGTCAAGGGGAGACATTGCCTTTAAGCAGTCTACCTATTTTGTCTGAAAATAATTTGGTTAAATGGGACACGGAAAATCACGTTAAATCCGTTGACTTACACCGTTATTTTGATACGAAAAAGACACAATCCATATTAGTTACAGTAGGCCAAAGGCCTTACAACAATGCTGAAAATGAATATTTCAGTAAATTAGCCTCATTAGGAATACCTGTGATAGGGGATGCTACGGCCAACTTACCTGCGGCTTGCCAATGTGATCATGATTTAATTTTAGCCAATGAAGGATTGTGGCCAGCTTTAAAACCTGATTTGCATATTCATTTTGGGAAATCATTTGTTTCCAAACGTATTAAGCAGTTTTTAAGACGTGAAAAGCCGAATAAATCTTTTCTCATTCATTTGAATCCTATCGGAAGACCTGATCCATTTCAGTCGTTGACAGACGTAATTCCGATGGATACGCTTCCATTTTTCCAAGAATTTACTTGGCCTAGTGAACAAACAAACCCATGGAAACCTTTGGCGCAAAGGGTAAATAGTATTCAAGAGAAGTTTTTCAATCGGCCGAATTTCACCGAATTACATATTTATAATGATCTTATAAAGAAAATAGAAAATACAGAAGGTGCGCAAGTACATGTGGCTAATTCATTAGCGATCAGGTATGTCAATTGGACTTCCGCACATTTTGCCCATGCAGAAGTATTTTCAAATAGAGGAACGAGTGGAATTGATGGTTGTTTATCAACAGCTGTAGGAGCTAGTCAAAAAACCTCGAAATTAATTATTTCCATAATAGGTGATGTGGCTTTTCACTATGACAAAAATGCCCTTTGGAATCAATATGTGCCGAATAACCTGCGGATTATCGTATTTAATAATGGGGGTGGGGGAATATTTAGAAACTTAGAAGGGGCCAAGGAACTTCCTGAATTAGAGGGTTTTATGGAGACTAAGCAACATTTGACAGCTAAAAATACCTGTTTAGATGCAGGGATTCATTACCATAGCGTAAGGAGTTTTGACGAATGGGATACCATTTCTACTCAATTTTTGTCACCGAGCCAACAAGGAGTTTTGGTGGAAATTTTCACAAATTCTATTGAAAATGCGGATGAGCTCAAAAAATATTTGAATTTATTCCGCGCTTGATTGCTTCGCAATTTTATCTAAATTCTTTAAATACAATTCATTTTTGGGATCAATGGCCAAAGCCATTTTAATCCACTTTTCGGCCAATTTCCATTGACTCCTTTGGATTTCTAAATAACCTAAATTGTTGTATATCAAGTCTTTGTATTTCCCCGTCGCTAAGGCAGATTTAAAAGAAGCTTCAGCTAGGTCCAATTGGCCTAATTCTTGATACACAATTCCTTTGTTGATCAAAGTCTCCACCGCATTGGGTTTCAACAATAAAGCATGCTCATATGAAGCTAAGGCATCATTATATTGTGTTTTTTGCAAATAAATATCCCCTTGCAAAGACCAAAAAGCACTTGAGTCCGGAAAATTTTTAACCAATTTAGCGGCAGATTCAAGCGCTAAATCAAATTTTTGAAGATTTTGGAGTAATTCCGTTTGTTTAGAAAGGGCAGCCGAGAATTTAGGATCTAATTCATAAGCTTTTTGAAAATCGGCTAACGCTTCCTCATTTTTTTCGAGGCTTTGGTACACCAAACCCCGATTATAATATGCATCGGAAAATTTACTTTGCTTTAAAATAGCCTCAGAATACCACTTAATGGATTCATAATATTCCTTTTCTTTAAATTTTTGATTTCCACGAAGGAAAAACTGAGTAGCTTCTTTTTTTTCTGCTTCTGAATCACAGGCGAAAAGAATCAAGGCGGAAAAAATAATTAATACAAAATGCTTCATGCTATATAATCAAACAAATGCCGAATTTGTTTTCAATTTAAATAATTCAAAATTCATTCGCATCTTTGTAGCCTAATAAATTAATAAATCAATATGGCTTACGCAGAAATGTTAACCGACAAAGGGTTAATGAAAATTGAATTTTACGCAGAGGATGCACCCATTCATGTAAAAAACTTTACTGACCTTTCTAAAAATGGATTTTATGATGGATTAACTTTTCATCGTGTGATCCCTGATTTTGTTGTCCAAGGAGGCGATCCAGATGGAACCGGTGGAGGAGGTCCAGGCTATAGTATTCCTTGTGAACTCACTGGAAATAATCAATACCATGATCGTGGAGTATTATCTATGGCACATAGAGGTCCCAATACAGGTGGATCTCAATTTTTCATTTGTCATTCAAGAAACAATACCTCACATTTAGATCGTAAACACACGTGTTTTGGTAAAGTAGTGGAAGGATTAGATGTTATCGACCAAATTAGAGAAGGTGATGTAATCCAAAGCATCAAAATCATTGAAGATTAATGCATTTTATCAAAGAAATCCCTCATGATTCCATGCGAATATCCCTATTCGAATGGAATTCTAAATACATTTTGAAATTTGAAACACCAGAATTGGAGCAAAGTTTTAAATTTTCAGTCATGGATTTTTCTGACCAAAAAGAAATAGAGGAGCTGGCAACCAGCTCCTCCTTTCAAAATACCATCATACAAAATTTCAAAAATATGTATGAGGCTATGTCACAAAGTTTGGGCAACTAAAGGCTCCCCAACCACTTTAATCGTAATTTTTTCTGGTTCTCATTGAGAGTCTTTTGATCTGTCAACGAGAACGCAAGCATAGGACTTTGTTGGACCGGCACCACAAAAGTGCGCTCCAAACCATCTCTTTTAACTGAAAATAAAATAGTATCACCTACTTTTTTATCGGCCAACAACTTATCCAAACCTTCAAAATTGGCTTTATTAGCCGATACGATTTCGTCGCCTACATTTAAGCCATACACATAGGCAGAAGCACCGCGATAAACAGAAACAATTTTACCCGCCACAGCTGTGAAACCTACATATGGGATTGATTTACCCTCATTGGTATTAGACCAAGTAAATCCAAATTCATTAAATAAATTTTGATAATCAGGTGTTTGAACTCCATACACATAAGATTCAAAAAGAGGTTTAGCTGAGGTACCAGCTACTTTTGAAAAGGCATCTTCCAATTCAGCGTCTGTAAATCCTCGGTTCAATTTTTTATAATAAGCCTGATACAGGTGTTTAAAAACATCATCCATGCATTTTTGACCTTGAGTAGATTTGATAATCCACGCGTTTAATACATAACCTAACAACGAACCTTTGTCATAATAAGAAACTGTTTGATTGCGCGAGTTTTCATTTGGGCGATAGTATTTGATCCACGCATCCCAACTTGCTTCTGCGGCTGATTCAAGATGGCTTCCAGGCGTATTTTCGACCGATGAAATTTCTGCAGCGATGCGATTGGCATAATCCTGATTTGAAATTTTACCCATCCTTTGTAAGATAACTCCTGAATAATAGCTCGTCATACCCTCAGAAAGCCATAAATTATGCGTGTAATTCTCATTTTCATAATCAAAAGGTCCAAGTGATTTGGGTCTGATTCGCTTCACATTCCAAAGGTGAAAATATTCATGAGCCAATAAACTTAAAACTCCTTGATATCCTCTTTCACTTTCATAGGCCGACCTAGAAACGGAACAGGTCGTAGAATACAAATGCTCCAATCCACCGGTTCCTCGGCCAATATTGTGCATGATAAACAAGTAATGATCACATGGATGTTCACCGACTACCTTTTGAGCTTCTTCACATACCTTAGTGACGTCAGCCAAAAATTTGACTGAATCCACTTTTGTGGTACCGTAAAAGGCAATTTGATGCGGAATTCCATTCACCTTAAAATCCCAAACTTTATGGTTTCCTATTTCAATCGGGGAGTCGATTAATTCATCCAAGTTTTTTGCCTGATAGGTAAATTTTCCAGTCCCTTTTAAAGCAGTAGAAACAACTTTAAAGTTTTTGTAAGGTTCAATATTGATATCCTGCGGAAGATTTGCAAAATCATTTACATATAAAAGAACACTTGCTGGATTAATATAGCCATGTGAATCATCTAAAAATGAGGTTCTAACAGATAATTCAAAGGCATAAACGCGGTAGCTAACTTGAATTTTCTTGGTAGCGGCACTTAAAGCAACACGCCATGTATTCTTATTAATTTTAGAAATTGAAATGGGTTTTCCATTAGCTTCAGCTTTAACCGCTTCTAAATTTTTCGCAAATTCCCTGATTAAATAGGATCCTGGTGTCCAAGCTGCCATTTTAAAATCGACAAATAACTTTTTATAAGATACATTTGATAAGTCGACAGTCGTGGTAATTTCAAAATAATGAGTTTGTGGCTCAGGCATTTTAATCAAATGACTTAATGGACTTGCCAAAAGGGAATAAGAAAAGAAAAAAATGCCCAATGAGAGCACAAATGATTTAAGTTTGAGATTTAACATACATTTAAATTTGTTGGTGAATTTTCATATTGTGTAAAATTAAATAAATACCTCAATTGTTAAAGTAATTAATGATTATTTGGTCAAATAGTCGTAAAAATAATAGTTGGGTAGCACAATAATTTTGAAGAAAAATCGTATTTTTGTTTTAATCAGAATGCTGTAATCATTTACAATGAAATTGAAAAATACATCTATTGGCTGGCTGCCCTTCATACTACTTTTTTTTATTTCTTTTGGCTCCATAGCCCAGCAAACATTAAGTTTCAAAGATCATACCCTACATTTCAGGCAAGCAAAGGAATACTTTGATTCTAAGAATTATGTAGCGGCTCGAGAAGAATTTTCCGCATACTTAGGCAGTCTTGAGCCATTAAGCAATGAGCAATCGGGCCAAAAAGTACTTGCCGAATATTACATGACGATGTGTTCCTTATACATGAGTCAACCTGAGGCGGAAATTTTAGCGGAACGATTTATTGCAAATAATCCTGAACATCCGCAGGCCGTTAAATTATTAAGGGGTATTGGTACATTTTTTTACGATAATGGAGATTATGCCAAAGCGATAAAATACCTAAGTAGATCCTCTGAGACTAATTTAGAAGCGAAATTCAAATTAGCCATCTCATATTTTGAATTAAAGAAATACCTAGAAGCATTACCCGTATTTAATGAGATAAAAGTGGAACCTGAGGAAGAATATGCGCTTTCCGCTTCCTATTATGCAGGAGTGATTAATTTTGGTGAGAAAAGATATGGAGAGGCAGCGGTTGATTTTGCGAAAGCAGAAGCAAGTAGTAAATACAGAAAAGAGATCCCTAATTGGATCGGTTTATGTTATTTCAATCAGTCTAAATTCTCCGAATTACTGAAATATGCAGAACCTATCATTGCGAAGAAGAATACAGGATACCGATTAGATGAACTAGCCTTGTTGGTCGCTGATGTACAATTTCAGTTAAATCAATTTGACAAATCGATAAAAAGTTATGAGGCATTTGGGAAAATGACAGGTTCCAAGTTCAGTCCTTTATCTCAATATCGATATGGGTTTTCTCTTTTTAAGACAAAAAAATACAATGAGGCCACAGTTACATTAAAAGAATTGGTGGCTAAAAAAGACTCTTTAGGCCAATATGCAGCATTTACGACCGCATTAGCCCAATTAAGTGCTGGAAATTTAGTGGCTACTTTAGATGCGTTTCAGGTAGCTAGAAGTTTATCATTCAATCCAGCGATTCAAGAAGATGCCTATTTTAATTATGCCAAAGTATTATTGGATTTAGGAAAAGGGTCGGAAACGATCAATGAGATTCAAGCTTTCAATATTAAATTCCCGAAAAGCAAGTATGCGGAGGAAGCCATTGAATTAGTTGCCGATGCATTTATTAATTCTGATAATTTAGAAGTGGCTGTTAATTATTTAAAGGGAATTAGCAATCGCTCGCCTAAGCTCAACTTAGCCTATCAGACCTTATCGTATAATTTAGGTGTTAGGTCCTACAATGACAACCAATTTGAACCAGCAATTAAATTTTTCGACGAGGCTATTTTAGTCGCTGAAAAGGAAGAAATAAAACTAAAGGCTTTATTAGGGAAAGCGGAAGCATTATCTGTACAAAAGAAGTTTGAAGAAGCCATTCAAATTTATACGCCTTTAATGTCAAGTTCTAATAAATCAGAAGAGTTTGTACAGAAGATTAGAATTGGTTTAGCCTTCGCATATTTCAACACAAAAGAATTTAGCAAAGCAAATACTTTATTTAAGACGTATGTGGATCGTTTAAAGTTGACGCCCAATGCTAAAAATAATCCAACCATATTATTGAGGCT
>CANIYB010000048.1 GCA_947471105.1 Cytophagaceae bacterium | reverse complement strand
TTTAAATTAATGATCATGAAATTCCGATACTTGATTTTTACGTTTGTGTTGTTTGCGGTGAGCCAATCGCATGGACAAGAAATTGCTTCCAAAGCCAGTTACTTGGAAAAAATAAAAGCGGAAATGTTGGTGGAATGGCCTAAAAACAGGACGATCAATTTAGTATTCCATGGTCATTCTGTTCCGGCTGGATACTTTAAAACACCTACCGTTAATACGTTGGCATCTTATCCCTATTTGGTTTTAAAAGACATAAAATCAGTTTATCCAATGACCGTAGTCAATGTGATCAATACGTCGATTGGCGGAGAAAACTCGGAAAGTGGCCTTAAAAGATTTGAGGCTGATGTGCTGACTCACAAGCCTGATGTATTGTTTATTGATTATGCACTGAATGATCGAGGCATGGGTTTGGAACGAGCAAAAGCGGCCTGGGAAAAAATGATCCGCTTAGCGCTTGAAAAAAACATTAAAGTTATTTTATTAACCCCTAGTCCAGACCAAAGAGTGGACATCAAGAACGATCTTTCGATTTTAGACCAACATGCGAACCAAATCAAAGAACTAGCGAAGAGCTTTCAAATCGGTTTGATCGATACGTATGGCTTGTATAAAAACAAAGTAAAAAGCGGCAGTAATTTAGTCGACTATATGTCCCAAGTAAATCACCCGAATGAAAAAGGACATCAAATGATTACAGACGAAATCATGGGTTATTTTAAATAAAAAAATCCGCTCGGTATGAGCGGATTTTTTTTATTCTCACAATGACAAGACTACAATTTCTTGATCTTAATATTTCTAAACCAAACTGGATTTCCGTGATCTTGTAGTGCTATTCGGCCTTTCATATTTAATCCAAAAGCAGGCATGGTCTTAAACTTAGAACCAGCAATCATCGTTTTCCAATTCGCATCGTCATAACGCGTTTCTACTACCTTCACCCCGTTCAGATATTGTTGTAGCAAACCGCGATTACATACAATACGAGCTGTGTTCCATTCGCCTACCGGCTTCACAGGCTCAGAAGATGATTTAATTAAATCATATAAATCCCCAGAACGGTGATTAAATATTTTTCCATCAGGATGGCCATCATTATCAAGTACTTGCATTTCAGGACCCGTATTATACGTACTGCCATATTTTAGGTCTTCCGTTACATTGAAGATAATTCCTGAATTTCCATTTTTTGAAATTCTCCACTCCACTGAAAAATCATAATTTTCAAATTCCGCATCCGTAATTAAATCACCGCGTTCTTTTTTGGTCATATCAAAAGAAATGACACCATCCTCCACGGTCCAGCAATTGCCAATCACGCCTGGTTTGTTATAGGTATGCCAACCCGTTAAGGTCTTTCCGTCAAATAATAATTGGAACCCAGCCTTTTTCTCCTTGGCGGTCAATGTATTTAAACTTTGAGCAAATGCCATCAAGCCAAATGTCATTAACGCGCATGTTAATATCAGTTTTTTCATTGTAATTAAGTTTTATGAATTGCAATACTACTAAAAGAAATGAGATTTTTTATACTTCCATCTAAATTTTGACTAAAAAAGAGGGGGCAAAACTCCCATAATTCTTCGTAAATTGCATGCTAATTTGAATTGAATGAAAACAAAAGTAAAACCAAAAGCTTCCATCAACATCGTAACCTTAGGTTGTTCGAAAAACCTCGTTGACTCGGAAGTACTTTATACCCAACTAAAAGGCAATGGCCTAGAAGTGACGCATGAAGCTAAAAAGGACACAGCATCCATTGTTGTGGTCAATACTTGTGGTTTTATTGATAATGCAAAACAAGAATCCATCGACACGATCTTACGATATGTAGACGCAAAGGAAGCTGGAAAAATAGATAAATTATATGTTACTGGTTGCTTATCGCATCGATACAAGGACGATTTAGAAAAAGAAATACCATTGGTTGACGCATTCTTTGGCACCAATGAATTACCTAGGTTACTTAAGGCCTTAAAGGCAGATTATAAGCATGAATTAGTGGGTGAAAGGTTTCTAACTACACCCGCTCATTTTGCCTATTTGAAGATTGCTGAGGGCTGCGATCGACCATGTAGTTTTTGTGCAATTCCCATCATGCGAGGGAAACACGTTTCTCGAAATATGGACGAATTGGTTTTAGAGGCCAATTCATTAGCCAAAAAAGGAACCAAAGAATTAATCTTGATCGCCCAGGATTTAACCTTTTACGGGTTAGATTTAAAAGGAGGCCAAACAGGGGGTCGGAAGTTAAAAGAATTATTAGAACGACTTTCGGATGTCAATGGAATCGAATGGATTCGCTTGCAATATGCTTATCCGGCAGGCTTTCCTTTGGAAATCCTAGATACGATGGCTGAACGTGAAAATATTTGTCGCTACTTGGATATGCCCTTACAGAGTGGTTCAGATGCGATGCTGAAGCACATGCGCAGAGGAATTACCCGTGAAAAAACGGAAGCTTTAATCGAAACCATACGGGAAAAAGTTCCAGGCATTGCCTTGAGAACTACCCTGATTTCTGGCTATCCAGGGGAAACTGAAGCAGATTTTGAGGAGACGTATTCGTTTGTCGAGCGCATGCGATTTGACCGTTTAGGTATCTTTAATTATAGCCATGAAGAAAATACACATGCTTATTCCGTAGAAGATAATGTGCCGGAAGAAGTAAAACAAGAGAGGTCGGATGAAATCATGGCACTCCAACAAACCATTTCGGAAGAGTTGAATCAAGCAAAAGTAGGTCAAACGGTGAAAGTTTTGGTCGACAGAAAAGAGAGTGGATATTTTGTGGGCCGTACTGAATTTGACAGCCCAGAAGTGGACAACGAAGTACTAATCCCAGCCGAACAATATGCAAGGCTTGGTGATTTTGTTCATGTTAAAATCAATAAGGCAGAGGAGTTTGATCTATATGGAGATATTGTTAATATCTAGGAATACTTGGGTCAATTTTTAAAGACCAAGCATCTATTCCACCCGTTACATTATACAGGTTGGTGAATCCCTTTTCGTGTTGTAAAAATCGAATCACGTGGGCAGATCTCATCCCATGATGGCACATCACTAGGCACTTTTTATGAACCGGTATGCTCGCAGTATTATGGGGAACCTTATGCATGGGTATTTGTAATGTATCAGGAATTGAGGCTATTTCAAATTCATCCAATTCCCTAACATCTAAGATATAGGCTAAATTTTGTTGCAATAAGGCATACGCTTCGCCAACCTGGATTTCCCGCACTTCATCTACATTCAATTTAGGAAAAATGTTTCCGGCTGCATTAGCTTCTCGGTCCACTTTAAAGTGCTTCATCGACATATCCCGAGCATCCCACCTAAGAAGGGCACCTTGTGCTGGAGATGAAAAACCGGCTAAATAAAAGATCGCTTCCTTGGCTTGCAACAAGCCCATAATCCCAGGTATAAATCCTAGGACACCCACTTCATCGCAATTAGGAATCTCCGACATATTGGGCGATTCGGGGAATAAACACCGATACGTTGCCGTGCGCGTTCCATTGGTCAACAAAGCATTGCAAACACTCAATAAACCTTCCCAAGCATGTATGGCCGCATATACAAACGGCTTATCCAAGGAAACACAATAGTCATTAATTAAATAACGGGAAGTGAAATTATCTGTACAATCCAGCACCAAATCTGCTTTTTGAATAAATTCAGCTGCATTTTCAGATGTCAATTTAACCTCAAAACTACTTACGTTGACCTCCGGATTCAAGTTCTGTAAATACCTTTGGGCTAAAAGAGCTTTAGATTGCCCCACCTCAGCAGAGCTGTAGATAACTTGTCGGCCTAAATTGGACAAATCGACTACATCGGGATCCACGATACTAATCTGACCTATGCCGGCAGCAGCCAAATAAGGAATCGCGGCAACACCCAAGCCTCCAGCTCCTACGACTAAAACATGAGAAGCCTTTAAACCAAGCTGTTTCTCTATGCCCCACTCAGGAAGTTTCAACTGCTTCTGGTATCGAATAAGTTCAGATGGTGTCAACATATTAAATAAAAAAAGCCTCCTTGAAATTCAAGGAGGCTAATTTCGTTAATTTTTTATTAAAAACTATACGCTCAATGTACCTTTACGTGCCGATTGAATTAAAGTTTTCTCAAAACCATTTTTGTTAATGGTACGAATTGCCTTCGCTGAAACTTTCATACGAACCCAAACACCTTCAGATTCTAAGAAAAATTTCTTCGTTTGCAAGTTTGGAAAAAACTTACGTTTTGTCTTATTATTAGCGTGAGAAACGTGGTTTCCTACTCTTGTTCTTTTTCCTGTTAATTGACAAACCTTTGCCATAATGATATATTTTAATTTTTGCTTATGCTTCTAAATACTATTGTAGTTAAAAGGGATTGCAAAAGTAGAAATATTTTTTGAAAAACACAATCCTCTTCGTAAAAATTATAAAATGTAATTCCCTTTCCGAGTCAATGCGTATATTTGAATATGAGAAAGCCGAGTTCTCCAAAAACAAGTCAAAAATCTTTTCTAAAAAAGTTCATTTCTTCGCTAATTTGGCTCGGAACCTTGCCCCTCTGTCTATATACAATTCTTACGTATGTACTAAGTTATTCCCTCGTGATTGACCATTGGCTTGCCGGGTTTATCATGATGACGATGCCCTATGCCCAAGTATTGTGTTTTATTTCTTTATTGTTTTGGTTATTCCAAAGGGCAAAAAGAGCGCTATTGCCACTCACCGTTTTATTGTTAGGCTATAGTTTCATCCAAAGAAGTTTCGTTTTAAATAGCCCAAATGCCTTAGTTAAAAATTCAGTAAAGGTCATGAGCTATAATGTCTACGGCATGTATTCCAATAATTACGAAGCAAAAAAGGAATCTTTAACCAAACTAAAAGCCTTTATGCTCGATTATACAGCGGACATCAAATGCTTTCAGGAATTTTATTCCAATACGGATCGAAAGCCCTATAGAAGTATCGCTATGATGGCTGAACAATATCCGAATTATGCTTTTTTCCCTTTAAGAGAAGATTTATTTGATCAGAATGAGAAGATGGGATTGGCCATTTTCACTAAATATCCCATCATTCACAAGGAAGGAAAACAATTTGCTAATTCCGCCAATGGATATTTGTTGGCCGACCTAGTCATCAACCAAGACACGGTAAGAATCATCAACCTCCAATTGTGGTCCATGGGTATCCGAGTGGGAAAAGTAACGGGAAAGATCCGAGACCAAGATTACGAAGATGCCAAAAAAGAAGGCAGGGGAATTATTGCTTCCCTCCGAAAAGGGTTTATTCATCACCGAGATGAAATGAATCAGATTAATCGATTAATCCAACAAAGCCAATTTCCGGTCATTGTCGTGGGTGATTTAAATGAAACCCCCTATGGCTGGGCCTATGGCACCATTCGAGAACGCTTAAAAAACTCTTTTGAAGAAGCTGGGCGTGGTTTTGGTTTCACTTTGAACCGAAGTCCTTATTTAGTTCGGATCGACAACCAATTTTTCTCCGACGATTGGAAGATTGTCCAATTCAGAACCCTCCGAAATATCAATTATTCAGACCATTTTCCTTTGATTGGCGATTACATATTGAAGAAAAATGAAAGCGGGAACTAAACATTTATGGAAAGTTTTAGGGACTACTTTTGGGGTAGCCGTTACCCTCGGAGGAACCATTGGCACCGGAATTTTACGTAAACCAGGGCCCATCGCGGCATCTCTCCATGACCCTATATTAATTATTTCTCTTTGGATTTTAGTGGCCATTTATGCCCTTTTGGGCGTTAGCTGCGTATTGGAATTAAGTTTATCCATTCCCAAAGCGGGTGCTTGGTATGGCTACGCCGAGCGTGCCTTTGGTCGATATATCGGATTTTTAGTGGGGCTGTCTAGTTGGCTCGGTACCGTCACTGCCCTCGGTTTTGGCGCCTACACGTTCTCAGAATACCTGGCCATTCTTTTCCCTTTTTTATCAAGTTATCTGGTTTACTGCAGTTTAGGAATTTTAATTTCGCTCTGGCTTTTTCACCAATTAGGAGTGGTATTAGCTGGAAAATCTCAGGAATGGTTAAGCGGAATTAAAGCAGTCGCACTTTTGTTTTTTATAGGCATCTGCGCATTCATGGGAAATGGCGGTGTCATCTCCGAAAGCCCATCCGCTCCCATAGGCCTTCCCCTGTGGTCGGGAATTATGACTGCATTACTTTCCATTTTCTACGCGTTTGACGGTTGGCACACCGCCGCCTACTTCACCGAAGAAAACAAAAACCCAGAAAAAAGCATGCCTAAATCGATGTTTATAGGCGTGATTGTGGTGGCATTCATTTACGTCATGATCAATATCGCCATTTTATATAGCCTACCTTTTTCCATTTTAAGCCAAAGCAAATTGGCCGCCGCCGATACCATGACCTATATTTTTGGTGCCAATATGGGCAGGTGGATCACTTTATTTTTGATGGTTAGTATATTAGGAATTTTAAATACGCAAGTCATGTTTGCGCCAAGAGTCATTTTTTCGATGAGTCGGGATGGCTTATTCTTCAAAAAAGCCAGCGAAATAAATGCAGTCGGTAGCCCCAGTTTCGCCACCCATCTCACGCTAGTACTCGCATGTTTATTTTTGTTGGCTGGGAAGGAAATAAATGAACGACTTTCTGATATTGCCACGTTCTTTTTTGTCGCTAGTTACCTGTCGGGATTTGCAGCGTTAATCCAACTCAGAATAAAAGAACCCCAATTGGCCAGACCGTATCGGGTTTGGGCATATCCCTATTTGCCTATATTACTGGTGTTTTTGTCCTCCCTATTTTTATTGGGGACTTTGTTGACAAACCAACAAAGCATCCTGTACGTCTTGATTTTTATTGGGCTCAGCTATGGAATTTATCATCAATTCCTAAAAAAGAATTAATCTAAATTTTTAAGAAAATCGATCACATCGCGCTTGCTTTGCGAGACGGAATGATTGGCCAAATTGGTCATAATAGAAAAGACATAGGTTTTCCCTTTTGAATTTTGGAAAAAACCTGACATGTCATAGGTATTGCTAAAAGAGCCTGATTTAGCCCAAATGATATGATCATCCGATTTCAGTTTGACACTTTTTAAGGTCCCTGTTTTACCTGTTTGCGGCAAAAGAAATTGCAGCTTATCCATGCCGAATGATTGGTGCAAGGCCCTCAATATCTCAATAAAATCCATGGGTCTAAATAAATTATAGCGAGATAAACCTGATCCATCCACCCAACGAACTGCTTTCAAAAATTCATAATTAGATTCCTTTTTCAATTTGGCAATGATCTCTTGTGCCCCGCCAGTCCATTGGTTCTTTGCGCCAATTAACAACAATAAATGCTCAGCAATCATATTATCACTATTGTGAAGCATAGGCACATATAAAGAATCCAACAGGCCAACATACTGAATTTTAGCCGAAGGGTTTATTGCTTTTCGTTGAACCACCACATTTTTTTTGAGTGTGTCTGCCAATAATTTTGCCGTCAAAGAAGCGGAAGTCACAAAGGGAACTTGTTGGGCCTTCAATTCCGACTTCGAAACCGGCAAAGTAAACTCATTTTTTAAGCGGTCCCTAAGCACATAATTATAGGGATTATTTCCTGAAATAGCCGAATTGAAAAAGCGAGGAGAAGTCTCCCATTGCTGGTTTTTAAATGAAAAACCAACAAGATTTCCATATAAGGGCAATGGAGAAATTTCCGCTGAATAGCTGTCATTGTAGTCATCCCATGACCAACCGGAGCCCAAAGGGGGAATTTCCTTTTGTGGCGCACAGTATACGAGCACCTTCGTCGACTTACTTAAATAATCGATCAGCGAGGTATTTTTAAAGGATGGATTTAATTGGGTCGGATCTCCTGTACCCCAAAAAAATAGCGAATCCTTCGCTTCATGGTAGGCAAATGATGGGATAGAATCTCCTAAAAAAGAATGGGCCATTAAAAAAGTAGCCAATTTAGCATTGGAAGCAGGCATGAAAAACTGATCTGCTTGGTGAGAAAAAACAACTTTGCCAGTATTTAACTCTTGGATAACGAGGCCACTGGATTGTTTGGAAAGCGGTGATTTTTGAAAAGTTTGAGACCAATGAACTTGAGTACAAGAAAATAAATTAGTCAACATGGCAACAACACAGATCCCCCGGACAAATTGATTTTGCATATTTAAATATTCAATGTGAGGTAAAGGTAAAAGGTTCTCCTAAAAATCGATAATTTTGGGTTAAATTTTAGGCAATTATGTTGGTGGGCTTCGTCATTTTTTATCTGCTTTTAAACTTAGTCGTAGGCTGGTGGGCGAGTAAAAAAGTGCATTCTACTCAGGATTTTATCTTAGCAGGCCGATCGCTTCCCTTTGCATTAGCCACCATGGTGACTTTTGCCACATGGTTTGGATCCGAAACAATGCTAGGAGCCCCTCGTGAATTTGTTCATGGAGGAGTATTAGCCATCATCGAAGAACCGTTTGGGGCCGCCTTAGGATTACTCATCGTCGGATCCATTTATGCCAAAAAACTGTACCCGCTTCCCGTGTTAACATTTAGTGATTATTTCCGTATACGATTTGGAGCATTATCCGAAAAACTATCCGCTATCGTGATGATCCCTTCGTATTTTGGTTGGATTTCAGCCCAACTCGTCGCCTTGGGCATGACTTTACATTTGCTTTTACCCATCTCAACGGAAACGGGAATCGTGATAGGTGCCGTTTTAGTCATGACTTATACGCTTTTGGGAGGAATGTGGTCCATCACCATCACCGATTTTTTACACAATATCATTTTGATTATTGGCCTACTATTTTTAGCCTATTTATTAATGGACAAAATTCCTAATTGGGGCTTGTTTATCGACCAACAACCCGCAGGTTTCTTTCGATTTATTCCCAAAGAAAACACCTGGGTGGACTGGTTGACCTATAGCGCGGCGTGGATGACGATCGGTTTAGGGTCGATACCCCAACAAGATATTTTCCAAAGGGTTATGTCGGCAAAAAGTGCCAAAGTTGCCTCTAAAGCTAGCTTAGCTGCCGGAATGATGTATGTAAGCATCGCGATGCTTCCCTTGGTCATCGCACTAATTGCCGTAAGACTTTACCCTAGTTTACTGGCGGAAGATGATTTATTAATTCCAAATCTTGTAATGAAATTTACCCCCTATGGAGTTCAAATATTATTTTTGGGCGCTTTACTTTCTGCCTTATTAAGCACAACTAGTGGGGCAATTTTAGCGCCGGCAAGTGTATTGGGAGAAAATTTATTGAAACCCAGCCTTAAAAATCCTGATGACAAAAAAGTTCTATTTTACATCCGGGTTTCCGTCGTCCTAGTCACTGGAGCATGTATTTGGATGGCCATTAGCAGGCAAAATATTTTTGAACTTGTCAGTGAGGCATCAGCATTTAGCCTTGTGTCATTATTTATCCCCTTAAATGCGGGATTATGGTGGAAAAAAGCCAGTGCGATGGGCTCGCACTTGAGTATGATTGCGGGACTATTGGTCTGGATTTATTTTAATTTCATTAACCCAAATGATATTCCATCCGTTTGGTATGGATTATTAGCCAGCATGATGGGCTTACTATTGGGTACGGCTCTTTGTCCAGCAAATGTTTTTAAACCCAGCGCTGATCAATAGCGCCAATATACTTTCCTGGTTTTTGAAGAAATAGCATGTCTTGTAATTCTACCGACACATTAGGATACATATTTAATTTGGTGATCTCAGAAATGGACACCCAAACTAATTCAATGGCACTGGTTTGATCCGCTTGAAGAATTGGAATGCCTGCAATAATTTTACCTTCAAATAACAAATGAACAGAAGCATCTCTTTTATCTGAGGCCAAAATTTCCCCTACCATCAAGATATTTCCCACCTCCACTTCGATCGCTAATTCCTCTTGGCACTCACGAATAATCGTTTCTGGAAAAGTTTCACCTGGATCTGGATTGCCTCCTGGTAAATTGTAAACAAATTCGGTACCATATTGGTACTTCATCAATAAAATGTGATTTCGTTCTACTAGAACAAGTGCAGGTCTGCAACGCATAAAATATGGGGATTCACTAAGAATTATTTAAATATACGATTAATTTCGCCAACAATTAAAGAATTTTACCTTTGCAGCAGATAAACAAATAATGTATGTTAGTTCAAGATGTTTGTGCAGCCATGGAAAAGTGGGCACCCATTGCGTGGCAAGAGTCGTATGACAATTCGGGATTGCTCGTTGGCCAAAGAGACACACAAGTCACAGGCATCCTCATTAGTTTAGATTGCACGGAAGAGGTCGTGGACGAGGCCATAAAAAGGGGGTGCAATATGATTGTTTCGCATCATCCCATCATTTTCAAAGGATTAAAAAAATTAACTGGGGCTAATTACGTAGAAAAAACTGTTATCAAAGCCATCCAAAATTCAATTGCACTTTACGCGTCACATACCAATTTAGATCATGCTCCTTTGGGCGTAAGTAATCATTTAGCCAAAAAAATAGGCTTGCAAGGGAAGGTGTTAAAGCCGTTTTCAAACGCCTTAAAAAACCTAAGTTATTTTGTACCGGAAGCTTTTGAAAAGATAGTCAGGGAAAAATTGCACGAAGCGGGTGCTGGAAACATAGGTGAATATAGTTCATGCAGTTTTTCGAGTGAGGGGACGGGCCGATTTACCCCTTCCGAAAACTCAAATCCCTTTCAAGGAGAAAAAAATGCTCCCTCAACCGAAAAAGAATTGAAAGTTGACATGATTTTCCCCTCTCACCTAGAAAATGAAATCCTTCAAGTACTGAATGAAGTCCACCCCTATGAGGAAGTAGCCTATTTTATTACGAGTTTAAGCAATCGCTGGCAGGAAGTGGGTTCGGGTTTTATAGGCCAATTAGAAAAACCGATGAGCTCTGAAGAATTTTTATTGCATTTAAAAAAACACCTCGACTTAGGCCAAATAAGACATACCGCTCCTTTAAAAAAGAAAATTCAGACGGTAGCCGTCTGCGGCGGAGCGGGAAGTTTTTTATTTGACGAAGCAAAGAAACAAAAAGCAGATGCCTATGTATCAGCAGATTTTAAATATCATGAGTTCTTTGATGCGGAAAATAGCTGCTTAATATGTGATATAGGACATTATGAATCGGAAGTAATGATAAAGGAAGCAATCCTTGATTATTTATCAAATATTTTTAGTACTTTTGCCGTTCTGAAAAGTGATATTTGCACTAATCCAGTGTTATATACTTAAAAATTAAGAGAGGTTTAATACTTTCAAACGTAACAATAATAA
>CANIYB010000047.1 GCA_947471105.1 Cytophagaceae bacterium | reverse complement strand
TGCGCAATGCGCATGGTTGGTCTTAATTAAACAAAGATGAAAAAGATAAGAATAGGATTAATAGGAACGGGTTTCATGGGAAGAACCCACTCAAATGGATATAATCGTTTACAGAATTTTTTCCCTGATTTAGTTTGTACTCCTGTATTACAAGCCGTTTGTTCTCGTAATGAGGCAAGTGTAAAAGCGTTTGCAGCCCAATGGGGTTATGCTTCATATGAGACGGATTGGCGTAAAATGATTGCGCGTGATGACATCGATGCGGTGGATATTTGTACACCGAACGACACACATGCTGAAATCGCGATTGCCGCAGCGGCAGCAGGAAAAATGATTTTATGTGAAAAGCCATTGTCTCGTACCTTGGCTGAAGGAGAGCAAATGGTTGCTGCCATTGAAAAAGCGGGAGTTGCTAATACGGTTTGGTACAACTATAGACGTTTACCCGCGGTGACGTTGGCAAAACAAATTATCGATTCAGGTAAGTTGGGCAAGATTTTTCATTATCGGGCCAACTTCCTACAGGATTGGACCATATCACCCGATTTACCACAGGGAGGAGCAGGTACTTGGCGTTTAGACGTGGAAGCGGCTGGTTCAGGTGTGACGGGTGATTTATTGGCACACTGCATCGATACGGCCATGTGGTTAAATGGCGGTATTACCGATGTAAGTGCGATGACTGAAACGTTTATTAAGGAAAGGGTGCATTCTGGCACGGGCCAAGTGAAAAAAGTGGGCATCGATGATGCTTGTATATTTCATTGCCATTTTGATAATGGTTCTTTAGGTCTTTTTGAATCTACGCGTTATGCACGTGGCCACAAGGCACTTTATACTTTTGAAATTAATGGCGAACACGCTTCTTTGCGTTGGGATCTACATGATTTAAACCGCTTGGAAATGTATGACCATGCAGATGCGTCAATCACCCGTGGTTGGAAGTCTATTTTAGTCACGGATGGCGATCAACCTTACATGGACAAATGGTGGGTACCAGGTTTGATTATTGGTTATGAACATAGTTTTGTGCATCAAGCAGCTGATTTCTTCAAAGCATTAGGAGATGGTACGCCATGTTCACCTACGTTTATGGAGGCTTTACAAACACAAAAAGTTTGTGAGTCGGTGATTGATTCAGCCAACCAAAAAGCTTGGAAAGACACGAATGTCCAATGGCCATGTTAATTTAAACGAATGGCTATGCAAGATTGCCTGTTAAAAATTAAGGGTATTTCCTTAGCATTTTCAGGAACACCTATTTTAAAGTCAGTGAATTTAAGCTTGAATCAAGGGGAAATTCATGCGCTCGTAGGTGAGAATGGGGCAGGTAAGTCATCGCTTTTTAAATGTATATTAGGGATAATCTCTCCTTCACAGGGAGAGATTATTTTTTTGAATGAATCGCTGTCGGGCTATTCTGTTCGCGAAATTTTAAGAAAAGGGATAGCCATGATTCACCAAGAACTCATGCTGATTCCCGAGTTGACCGTGGCTGAAAATATCTTTTTAGGCCGTGAAAGCATTCAAGGGAAACGAATGGGTTTGAGGGAAATTAATCAGGCGTCAACTGATTTATTTCAAGAGTATGATTTGGATATTCCGGTTGGGGCTTTTGTGAAGGATTTGAGCATTGCGCACCAACAAATCATCGAGATTATGCGATCGGTGTCACAAAAGGCTCGATTAATTTTAATGGATGAACCTACATCTTCATTAACTGAAAAGGAAATCACATTTTTTAAGCAACTCATTTTTAGGCTAAAGTCTGAGGGCATTTCGATCGTTTTTACTTCTCATAAAATGGATGAAGTTTTCGGGTTCTCAGATAAAATTTCGGTTTTAAGGGATGGTGAAATGGTTGGGACCTTTTCAAAAGATGAGGTTAATCCCATGTCGTTGGTCCAAAAAATGGTGGGTCGGGAGATGAAGGATTTTTATCCCGAAGCTATCTCAGAAGTGGGAGCGTCGATTTTACGTGTTGACGATCTGTCTTGTTTGCCACATTTTGAACATGTGAATTTTACGCTTTGTGCGGGCCAAGTATTAGGTTTGGCGGGATTGGTTGGCGCAGGTCGCAGTGACATAGGCCAAGTACTATTTGGGGTAAAAAAGAAAACATCAGGTCAGATCTTTTTGAAGGGTCAGCCATATAATCCAGAAAATCCGAGTGACGCTTTGCGAGCTGGTTTGGGGTATTTGGGTGAAGATCGAAAGGAGATGGGTATTATTCCTGAAATGAATATTACAGAAAATATGAGTCTAGGTTTACTCGATGCGTATCGAAAGTTTTTCTTTGTGGATCAAGCGAGGGAATCTGCAGATTCGGTCGGTATGCAAGCCCAATTATCAATTCATTCTTCTAGGGAAGGCCAAAGGGTTCAAAATTTGAGCGGAGGAAATCAGCAAAAAGTTTTGTTTGGTCGAATCTTATTAAATAATCCAGAGGTGCTCATTTTGGATGAACCGACACGCGGAATCGATGTGATGTCAAAATTTGAAATTTATACGCTTATATTAGCTTTGAAAAAGCAAGGAAAGGCTATTTTATTGATCTCATCTGATTTGCCTGAATTACTGGCCATGAGTGATCGGGTCATTGTTATTTCCAAAGGAAAGCAGATGGCAGAAATGACGCGCGAGGAAGCTAGTCCTGAAAAAGTATTAGAATTTGCATTGCATTAGAACATGAAAGAATTAAAATCATTTTTTACCAAGTCGCCTACGGGTGGAATTTTTTTAGCACTCATTTTAGTTTGTGCCTTATTTAGTTCTATGACTTCCCGTTTCTTGACGACGACTAATTTGTCCGTTATTTTAAACCAAGTGTCGGTGAATGCTATTTTAGCTTTTGGTGTCACATTTGTCATCATCGCTGGGGGAATTGATTTGTCGTTGGGATCATTGGTAGCCGTATGCGGGGTTGTCGTAGCGCTATTGTCTCAGAATAATGAGTATAGTTTGTGGATAGCCATTATAGGGACATTAGTGGCAGGTCTCGCCTTAGGAGCTCTTAATGGAATCATTGTCGTCCTGACCAAAGTACCTCCATTCATCGTCACCTTAGGAACGATGACGATTGGCAGAGGAATGGCGTTAATTTTAAGTAAGGGTCGGCCTATTTCTGATTTGAATGAATCCTTAAATTTTCTGGGCAATGGGGATCTTTTTGGGATTCCTATTCCAATTCTTTTTTTAGTTTTATCTTACGGGACATGCCATTTATTATTAACTAAGACTGTTTTTGGTCGATATGTTAAGGCTATTGGCGGAAATGAAGTGGCTTCCTATGTGGCTGGGGTTCGAGTCAATCGCATCAAATTGTATGTCTACATGATCAGTGGTTTATTTGCAGCTTTGGCGGGTATTTTGTTGACAGCTCGAATCAATACAGGTCAGCCCAATGCAGGCTTGGGTTTTGAATTGGACGCTATTGCCGCGGTGATTATTGGCGGTACAAGTACTCGTGGAGGAAAAGGGACTATTACAGGCACATTGTTAGGCGTGTTGTTCATTGGCGTCATTAATAATGGCTTAGATTTAATTAATGTTTCTGCGTATTGGCAGCAAGTCATTATGGGAGGAATTATTATCTTAGCAGTCGTTTTAGACGGTTTGTATCAAAAATTAAAAATGAATATATGAAATTGAAGTATGTACTATTCGCTTGTATTTTGTTTGTGGGTTTCTCCTGTGGGGAAAAGAAATCAGATAAAATAATTATTGGGGTTTCGATGTTAAGTATGCAAAATGAGTTCATCCAACAAGTGGCTGATGCATTGGAGAAATCGGCGGCAACCAACCAAGTTGAACTAATCATTGTAGATGCCGAAAGGTCTTCTTTAAAGCAGGTGGAACAGGTGGAGAGTTTCATAAGCCAACAAGTCGACGCGATCATTTTAAACCCTTGCGAGTTTGAAGCCAGTTCACCTGCGGTCGACAAAGCTAAAAAAGCAGGTATCCCGATAGTCAACGTTAATTCATCGACCAAATCTAAGCCTGACGCTTTTGTCGGTTCAGACGATGCCGAATCTGCGAATATGGCGATGGAGTTAATCGCCAAAAAATTAGGCGGCAAAGGAAATATAGTAATGATTCAAGGGTATATGGGCCAAGCAGCCCAACTAGATCGGGAGCGTGGGGCTAAAACAGTTTTAGCTAAATATCCAGGCTTGAAGTTATTAGCTTCTCAAACAGGGGAGTGGGATCGCGCTAAATCGATGGCATTGATGGAAAACTGGATTCAATCGTATGGCGATCAAATCCAAGCGGTCTTTGCTCAAAATGATGAAATGGGTTTAGGCGCTGTTCAGGCATTAATGGATGCCAAGAAAAAACAAAGTGTTTATGTCGTTAGCGTTGACGGCATTAAGGATGCAAAGAAGTCGGTCAGTCAAGGAAATTTGGATGCAACTATTATTCAGAATGCGGGCCAACAAGGTTCCGAGGCTTTGCGATTGGCCCTCGAGCTAGTTCAGAAAAAGCCTTTAAAGGAATCAAATAAGCTGATTCCTTTTGAGATTTTTGTAAAATAGGTAGGGTTGTGTCGCGCGCTGGGTAAACCTAGGAGAGGGGACCATTGCGGTTACCCTAATTTCGTTTACATTTTTTCATGGGTACCCGCGCGTACCCTTACTTCTTTTTTTAGGGAGCACCCTATTTTACTTCTTGCTTAGCAAATTTCAAGTACTGGTCCCAATCGTACGCATTAATGTCGTGATTCCCTTCCCGAATATGGTATCTAATGTGTCCACCTACTGGACTATTTAACGCTGGGAATTCTAAGCCCGCAATTCCTTTTTTACCAAACAAAGCGTAAACAGGCTCAGTTAATTGAGCACCCATAAACTCCCCTTTGGGATCTGACCATTGATCTCCTACGGCACTAGCCACGTAAAGAGGTCTTGGGGCTAACAATGAAAGTAAAATGTGCGAATCAAAAGGTAGCTCATTTTCTTTATAGGCATAGTTTTTATAGGAATCCAAAAACCAATGCGGAAAGTTATTTGTGATGCGCCAAAGCGTTTCTCCATAATTTCTACGCGTAATGGCCGCTCCACCTTCCCCAGATTCGTTGGAAATAATGGCCGCAAAGCGTGTGTCCGTTGCGCCCGCCCAAAGAGCCGCTTTCCCTAAGCGCGAATGTCCGTGCAAGATGATTTGTTTGCTATCGATTTCGGGTAATTTTTCTAAGAAGTCCACGGTTCTATGTAGTCCCCAAGCCCAAGCGCCATTGGCCGACCATTCTTCCGGGCTAAGCCCTAGTTCGGTCGCCAACAAAGTTCTTACGCCATTTTTGTATCCTTCGGGTAAATCCTCTTCAAAATCACCACAGGCTACTGTGATGCTTCCATATCCCGCTTCGACAACTTTCTCAAATTGCCACCTGGATGCCCAAGTGCCTCTTTTTACAGGAGCGCTGGCTTGGTATTTGATGACTCCTTTTTCATCACAAACGGTGTACTTTGTGAAAACTGATATATCAGTATCTGGGCTACAAGTTTGATTTCCACAAAAATTAAGTCCAAGGAATACAGGTACTTTTTTAGTTGTTTTAGGCAGAACTCCTAATACATCGAAACTGTATTTCCCCGCTAACGTAACTTTCCAATTATATTGTACGGCCTTTCCATCCATGATTTCTTTTTTTGAAATCAATTGGAAACTTTGACTTATTTTTTTCTTTGGCATTTTCCCAAACATCACATTTGAGTATTGGTCAAGCCAATATTGTTTTTGTTTTGCCCACGCATTTTTATCTTTTACGATTTGACCATTAGGTGTTTTTAACACTTCAGGAAGGGTATAGGGACTAATTTTACTTTCGTCGTAATTAGCTACAAAAGGTTTCTGTGCCATGGTTTGCAAAGAGATTAGCGCGGCGGCTAGGTAGATGATATTTTTCATAGGTTTGAATAGGTGGGCCAATTTAAGGATTTTGAATAGATGATTTTTATCAATTCTTAATTTTTTTACAAATTGTTTTACATTTTAATTTATTACTTTTGGGTTGTAATTCATGTTTGAGCTTACAATAAAATATTTATATGGAATATTTCAAAAGAATCGAATTCACAACGGCCAATGAGACCATTTCAAATCTCAAGAATGCCATCAGTCAATATAAAGTCATTCATCTTTCAGGGTATAATTTATCGATTCCGATACAGGAATTTTACACAAATTTGTCTGATTCGATAGGTGAAATTTTCAACGAAGACGAAGATATTTTAACCGGAGAACGCAAAGACAACCGTTGGATCGATATTTCGTACGATCCAGATTTGCAAGATCGTTACCGCAGTAGCAATACACGCCAGCCTTTACATACAGATGATTCTTATGTAGAATTAGGGGACGAGAAATCCTTGCAATTCTTTTTTTGTGAGTCTAGAGCGGCTTTTGGCGGTGCCACAACTTTCTTTGATTTACCTGATTTAGTGGCTTGCATGAAGTCAGATGGAGAAGATGAATTATTGAATCGTTTGTTGACCACGATTGTACATTTTGACAAAGCTGGCAATAAAAAAATACGCAAAATCTTAGATCAAGATGAGAAGGGATATTTAGCTAATTGGAATTACTATTGCATCGATAGAGAAAAAAATACGCCTGCGGCTTTGGCTTTGTGTGAAGATTTTCATGCTTTTTTGGAATCTAGAATTATACAAGCAGGATTAGTGATGCCTGTGCAATTAGAGAAAGGGGATGCTGTATTTTTTCACGATGATCGAATCTTACATGGTCGGAATGCCTATTTTGCTACTCAAAAAGGCGAACGCTGCTTGATTAAAGGTAAAATTATTTTGGATCCTGAATTTGAATTGGTCTAATTTAACTCATAAGCTAGGTTTAGGTACTTGGCAATTAGGCGGAGTTAATTTGATTCATGGGGTAGCCATGGGATGGGATTCCATGGATGAACACACAGCTGTTGGAATTCTTCAAACAGCCTTTTCATCTGGTATTCAGTTTATAGACACCGCCGACTCCTATGGTCAGGGGCAAGCCGAGCTATATATTGGCCAGGCTTTACAAGCACATAAAAATTCTGATTGGGATAGAAGTAAAATCATGATTTGCACAAAGTTTGGAAATCGGGTGCTCGATGATGGAACGATGGTTCAAGACTTTTCCCCTGAGCATTTAGATAGGGCTGTTGACGCGAGCCTAGCCCGATTATCCTGCGATTACCTAGATGTTTTATTGTTTCATAGTCCTCCTGAAAATTTTGATTGGGCTAATTATGATCGCGGACCTTTGGATGAATTGGTTCGTTTAGGAAAGATCAAGGAATATGGAGTTAGTTCCAAAAGTGTGTATGGGGCTAAATCGGTGATGGATGCTGAATTTGGAACTGTGATTGAGGTTATATTTAATGCATTGGATCGAAGAGTTGCAACGGTTTTAGGAAATCATCCAAGTAGAAAAAAATATCATGTCATTGGCCGAGTGCCACTGGCCTCTGGATTTTTAACGGATAAGGTATTTTTAAAAGATCCTTCGATGTTTGGTGGGGGCTATCGATCTAAGATTCCAGAGAGAGATGTAAAATGGTTTATAGAGTCCGCTAATAGGCTAGCTTTTCTAAAGGAAATGCAAGGAGGCCTGACAGGCAATGCCTTAGCCTTTTGTCTTCAAAGTGACTGCATCGATGTAGTCATACCGGGCGTAAAGGATTTAAGCCAATTACATGCGCATCTCAATGCGCTTGATATTCCAGAATTGTCTGATGAGGTCATTAAAAAAATAGAGGACGCAATACCAACTGTCCCTTCTTGGTGGTTACCCGCTTAATCCAAAAAAGGGTCTAAGATTTTTGTTGGTTTACCTGTATTGTCAAAAGCACCTAAGGTGTAATTTTTCCAATTGTACGCTTGAGGTTCCCAATACATCAAACCAAATGCCTGTTTTTTGGATAATTTATTCAATCTATTTTTTAAATCTTCCACAAACATTTTCCCGTTTTCAGGATCTGAATAGGTAAAACCTATTTCGCACAATAGGGTAGGTTTATTGAATTTTACGTTTAATTCTATGATATTTTCTATGCAAAGGGAATTTAAGCTGGGCCAATTTTTAGCATCTGGATACAAGGACATGCCAATGATATCAAATCGTGTTTTATACTTTTTTAATCCGTCAAACATCCAATTGAAAAGCTTCTTATCATAACCATTTGAAATATGAACGATGACGCCAATGGACACATCAATCTTTTTAGTTGCACGGTATCCCGCTTCTATAAATTTTGAAAAAGTATCCATGTTGGTAGATGCTCGACCCACCTCCCACATCATTCCATCATTGGTTTCATTGCCGATCTGCACAAATTCGGGTACGATATTATTTGCTTTTAAGGTGTTTAATACCTCAAAAGTATGGTCGTATATTTTAGTCTCTAATTCGGATATCGCTTTTCCTTTCCATTCTTCTGGCATAAATTGCTTCCCTGGATCTGCCCATGAATCGCTGTAATGAAAGTCAATTAATAGTTTTAAGCCGATTGCTTTTGCTCTTTTTGCTTTGACTAACAAATCGGATAGATTGCAATAACCATCTTTTGGATTTACCCAAACACGTAGTCTAATGGTATTAAATCCTAATTCTTTCATTAAAAGAAAGCAATCTTTTTTTACGCCTTGGGTATTGTAGAAGGACATGCCTGATTTTTCCATTTCGGTGACCCAACTAATATCTGCGCCTTTGATTAATTCAACAGGTGGGGTGTAGGGATATAGAATGGTGTCTAAAGCAATTGTTTTGTTGGCAATTGGGGTTTCTACTTGTGCACATGATTGTAAAAATAGCAGCAGACTAAAGAATAAAACTAAATACTTTTTCATGCTTGCTTTTTACTAAAGAATATTTTCTGTTTGATTAATGCTATGTAAATATTCGCTTGGAGATTGGCCGGTTACCCGCTTAAATGATCTATTGAAAGCTGTTTTTGAATTAAAGCCTGCTTCAAAAGCCACGGCTAAAAAGGTGTAGTTTTGGAATTTGGGATCATCTAACTTTTCTTTAAAAGCCTCCGTTCTATAGGTATTAATGAAATCAAAAAAGTTTTTCTGAAAGGAATCATTGAGTGTTTTTGACATGACATGTGGAGAAACATTCAGCTGGTTCGCGAGTTCATTTAATGTTAATTTTGGATTTAAATAGGGTTTAGATTGCACCATAATTTCGATGATTTTCTCGGCTAGCTCATCTTTGATTACGTCCTTATTTTCTTGTAAATAATTACTTTCCCTTTTAATGGGCGTATTTAAGTCGATTTCATTTTCGGCATCTAAAATATTATGCTTCTGTGAAATTTTAAATATCTCAGGTTGGTGTATCGCATAATAACCTAGGAAGAAAGGGGAAGAGGCGAAGACAAACCAAATCAAATCGACGATTTGACTACTAAATAATGTAAGGTCTTCATTTATGATGTGGCCTATTAGGTATATTAGCATGGATACAAAACCTAAAATGATGCAGACTAAATAAATGATTTGAGTGATGCTTAAGTAGCTTAAATTTTCCTCAAACGAAGAGCTTATTTTACTTTTTTCGATGTAAATATTCAAGATCTTTCTGAACCGATTCCATTGAATTAAGTTCCAAATAATCCCTGCTGACCCTATTATGATAAATAAAATTTGAAAAGAAGGTTCGTAATTTAATTGAGAATAACGGAAAGTATCATAATCTAAATTAAAGAAAGGTAGATAGATTAATAATTGAAGTATACAAGGAAGGTAGATCCAACGCCATCTGACTTTAAAGTCATTGGATTTAAATAACAACTTTTCAATGTATAGATTATATAGAGGAGCAAAGACAAAAATGATAAAATCTGGAATCAATAATAATTTCGGAAAATCCTGCGCGATATTTCTATCACCAGCAATTATCTTCATTAATAGCGTGGCTGAAATTACCCCTATTAATAGGATAAGCCAACGGTTTGCTGCCCAGTTGGAATTCTGAATGGTGGGAATTGCAATCATTAATAATATCCCACTAAAGCTAGCAAAGAGTAAAAAGAGGCTATACAAGTCGAAAAAGTTAAAAATACCAGTTAGGTCTTCCCAGTTTTCAACATCGATATTGGTTTTATGCTCGATATCCCTAGGATTCCATACCAGTTTATCGGTCCGTCCAATTTTTCTATTGGGCCTTGCTTTACCATTTCCATAGCATTCCACGGAGGCCCAATTACCTCTTGTGATTTTATATTGGATTTCTGTTAATTCAGATTGTATGGTCGTTCTATATGATCCATCCGAATGTTTGATGAGCAAATAATTGTCATCGCGCGGGTTCCAGTTGTTGAAATTTCCAGCGATATACAATTTAGCATCGTATGGGGTAGCTGTAGGGATTTTGTTTACGATGATTCGATAGGTAGCTTTTTTCTCCCATCCTAATAATTGGATGATGTGGTTTTTTGTGGAGTCTTGACTCTTCTCATCATACCTTCTGTTGGCATTTACGCCGCCATCTTTTGTCCCTTCAACTAAATGCCATGTACCCTGTGTTATTTTATATTCAAAAACATGAACGCTATCGGGAATCGATACTTCATAATTTCCATTCGATTTTTTCTTGAATTGAAACCGTGGGTCACCCGGATCCCAATTGTTGAAATCGGCTGCTAGAAAAAAATCACCTCGGGGGAGCAACTTTTGGGTAGGGGCAATCAACTCTAATTTTTGTTGGCCCAGGCTGATGAAACTTAGTAACAATAAAATAGATAAGAAGTTGACCCTTATCATTTTGTGTTTTAATTTTAAACTTGTAATTGCCAACATATAATCTGGTACCATATTTTTTGATGTTCCACTTTATAAAATGAATCGCATAATTAATTGTAATTTACTCATTTACAGTTAATTGTACTAATTCATTATTTATTGTCATATATTAAAGTGGGGCGAATCTAATGTATTCCTTTTTTAATTTTGACTTTTTAAAAAAATATTTTTTCACTAATTTTTAAATCATGTTTATGAAAGCTAAAATTACTAGCTGGATCGAAGGACTTAGTCAAAGAAAAGGAAAGAATTTATTCTTGACACTTGCTTTGATCGTGTTTTCAGTTTTTTCGGTCATTGCGCAACAGACCGTTACTGGTACTGTTACTTCAAAGGAAGGACCTATCGCAGGCGCCTCTGTTACCGTTAAAGGTACAAACAAAGGAACCTCTGCAGATTCAAGGGGACAATTCACCATTTCAAATGTTTCTTCAAACAGTGTTTTGGTGATTTCTTCTGTCGGATTTACAAGTAAGGAGGTATCCATAGGGAGCCAAACGTCACTAACAATCACCTTGGAAAC